>NZ_JBFRLK010000026.1:0-36753 GCF_041469805.1 Vibrio sp. 10N.286.48.C11
AGGTGCCGCCTATCCGACATTTCCTTCCAACTACAATCGTGATGACCAAATTAAAAAGGAGGTCATCATGGTAGTTTTCAACAAAACGAAACGAAGTGGCGTCAAAAAGCCTTTTCGGCTTGAGGAAGTTTGGCGGATCAGAACCAGATTAGAAATTGAAAATAATTTGATGCAGCTTGCGTTGCTCAACTTAGCTATTGATAGCAAACTTAGAGCAAGTGACTTGCTCGTTCTCAGAGTTTGCGATGTATCTTCGCAAGATAGGATATTTAAACGCGTTAAGCATATCCAGCGCAAAACAGATATTGAAGTTCAATTTGAGATAACGACAAGAACTCAACAGAGTCTAATGAAATGGATTTTGATGGCTTCGCTACATGACAGCAATTTTATTTTCCCAAGCCAAAGGCGAAAGCAACAACCGATTAGCTATTCGTACTATCGATACTTAGTGAGGAGATGGGCTTCTAATCTGGGGTTGGATCCTAACTTGTATGGCACTCACTCGATGAGGCGAACAAAAGCGACGTTAGTCTACGCAAAAACGAAAAATATCCGAGCGGTGCAGCTACTACTTGGTCATACCAAGGTAGATAATACAATCCGCTATCTTGGGGTTGAATTAGAAGATGCATTGTTGCTTTCAGAAGGTACTGAGTGTTAATCGAAAAGGAACCTAAATACTTAGGTGTTTCAATTGCTATTACGCTGAAAGTTGTTACCCATTCACCGCTACACTTGATTATTTTCAATACGTTAAGTGCAAATACTACTAATCTGTCCAAGGTTTAGAGGACCTTGAACAGATTAGGTATACACGAGCTTAAATTAAACGTTGGAACGCGCGTTTTTCTTCTTTGATTTATAGGCTTTCATTGAAATTTTTAAAGCAAGCTGTTTTTGTTTAATTGAAATGAGTTGTCTAGTTACGACCTTATGGTGTAACTCTGTGATAAAGTTTTTTTCCCAAGGCGTAAGGCGGTCAAACCTCAATAAAATAGTGTCATTGAGTACATTGAACAACTCGTATTGGCTTTTATCCATTCGACTGCTAAGCATTCAATTAGAGCACTTAGCTAGAGAAATGACGTTAAGGCTTTCTACTTTCTCATTTTTTCCTAAGGTAATGATTCGATAAGAGATCCCACTCTCTAATAGTGGTCTTATTTCGATGTTGTCACAAAAACTAACGGCGACTTTTTCTACTAAGCGGTCCATATTCAAAGTTTTCTTTTTTACGAAAACAAGAGTGACACTATCGCCCTCTGACTGTGTATTTACGAGTGTGATTGAGCCTAACTCTTGTGGAAGTTGGCTTGAAATAACTGTCGCTCTATAATCGGCAAGTCCATTAGATTTTATTGGGCTTATCTGACAACCGTTAAGCATGACACTGACGAAGAGAATTACAGTTGTTCGTAGCATTATGCGCTCCTTCTTCCTTTCTTCTCCCTTTAGGAGCCTTAAAATATTTATGGATACAACGTGAAGACATAGAAGATAAGAGCGCACTGTAATCTAAACTGAATGTGACTTTTTCCCCTACAAATAGTGGTTTCTGTGAGGATTCAAGGACAAGATGATCACTGGTTGAAGACATGATCTTAATCCCATTCGGAGCCTTAAGCCCGCTGACACAAACATCTTGGCGGCCTAATGCTAGAATAGCTTGTGAGACCTCCCCTCTATCTTGAAGGTTTTCTTTTTCACCAAAAGCATTTAACCCCCGACTCCCCCAAGGCAAAGTCGGTTTAGTCTTGGATTCAATCACTTCAGCGGTCAAAGAAACCGCATCCGTATGTAAGCCTTTGATATTTTCGTGCTCTAAAGGCTCACAGCCTAAAAAAATTGCTTCTCCTATACGAAGGTTATTGACTCGAGTTAAGCCTGTTCTCTGAAGAGCCCAGTTAACTGAAGCAGAATTACCCCCTGAAATAATTTCTAGACTGACCCCAAATGTAGCTTCAATTCCATCGGCAAGCACAGAAAGAATACTCATATTTTGATCATCTGGAGCGACACCATACCGACAGGCTAAATTCGTACCAATTCCTTTTATCGTGATGTTTGGTAAAGAAATAATCTCTCGGATAAAATCAATCACGCGATTTGGCATCACACCTTCTCTGAGATCGCCAAGCTCAACCATAATAATGATACCGTGACAGCAATTTTGTTGTTCCGCTGCATGTGAAAGCCTCTGAATCACTTCAACTTCAGAGTTTAAACTCATATCACTGTATTTTATTACGCTCGCCACTTGACTGAGCATGGGTGTACGTATCAGCATTTTAGGGATAGCAATGCCAGATTCAGTCATCTTTTGAAGATTTTCGATTCTTGAATCGGCTAACATTGTTGCGCCAGCATCAATAAGAACTTGTGCGATGATAGGGTGGCCGAGGAAGGCTTTTGTTACAGGCGTAACGGATATATTTTTCAGTGAGAGCTGAGAAATCAGGAACTGAGCGTTATGATGAACTTTCCCACAATCGATGTCTAACCTAGGGTAGTTCACCCTTTTTCGGCCAGTTTACTTGCTATTATAGGAAAGGCTGACGTTACGATGTGCAGTAGATGTTCAACAGGCTGTGACAAGACATCAGTAACCGGTAAACCAAATTCGGTAGTGTAAGTGTCTATCGCACAACGTGTTTCATCCAACGACATATCTTCATGATTCAGTGTTAGTCCAATAACATTGGTATTAGAAAACGTTTCGATAAGATTGATTTCTGAGGCAATCGAAGGCATTGAGCAATCAGGAAAATCACTACGATATAAACGTTTAGGGGCATGTTGCAGTATCACACCCGTTGGACAACTGCCACGTAAGATAAAAGCGCTGGTTGAAAACGCAGGGTGACTCAAGGCTCCTTGCCCTTCAATAATAATCAGATCCGGATTTTCTTTTTCATAGGCCTGTACAATGACAGATTCCAACTCACCGGCACAAAATTGTGAAGGAACAGCATCGAGTGCAACGCAGTATTGCGCGCCCTGCATAATGCCTGTTTGACCAGTGGCAATCAGAACGACGTTAAGGCCTTTTTTAGTCAGTTCATTCGCCAATATTGTTGCTGTTGTTCGTTTTCCTAGCGCGCAATCCGTCCCCATTACAGCAATTCTCGGGCATTTAACGTTGTGTATTTTCCCGCTAAACGTTTTCAGTTCGCCTTTATTTTTGGGTTTGCGAGTATCGAATATTCGAACGTTATTCTTTAAGCTGGCTTCTAAAAATAGAGGATCATCGGTTAGGAATTCATGTAAGCCATTTACGATGTTCATTCCTAGTGACATGGCATTTAAAATGATGCTTTTATCTAAGTCAGATAAAAAGCCACTTGATGGCGCAATGCCAAAAATGAAGTAATCAGGAATGCTTTCTGCGTGAATGATAGCTTCTTCAGCATTAGCAAGGATCGGTATTCCATTGGCTTTGTTATCAAGAACTTCACCAGCATCTAAGCCAGCAGACTCACTATCAATAACCGATAGAATACGATAGCTTAACGAATGTCTCACTAACCCATTAGCGGTTTTACCATCAATTTTACCAAAATTACCTTCGCAATATACAATCGCAGAAGGGATTACAGGTTTTACTTTTTGAGCAAGTGGTAACCAAGGTGCGAAATGGGGTACGTCGTTGTTGATTTCTACATTTTCAATTCTAGTGAGTTTGAAGATGTTTCTTAACTTTTGGGTTGAAATGGACATAATTAAAGCCTGCGGTGAGGCTTAGGAGGGCAACTAAGGAGTGCCGAGATGCGAGTTCGGAAAAGAAAAGAAGTCCCCACTAAGCGGTAGGGATAACAACCAAGGTAACACACTCACCAGATTTTTGTTGATTATTATTCATACGCTTTCTAAGTCTATCACTTTCAGGCTTCACCTATACTAACGTGATTGATTAGATAGCTAATACTCATTGTTCAACGTTGCCGTATCAAACTCGCAGATTTACGGTTTCAAGATACTTTTTCTAATATCAGTTAAGTGAATTAGAGTTTTGAATCTAACACGTTTTTGTCCAAAAGCTTGCTAGAGATCGATCAAACTCTATGTGATCACTAAGCGATTCTGTCGTTAGCCTTTTAACAATACGAGAATGTAGTGTAACTTTCTTACATGCTGAAGAGATCAATATTGCCTTTCACCCAAATGTGACACCTTTTGGTGCTAGTA
The DNA here is from genome assembly GCF_041469805.1 of Vibrio sp. 10N.286.48.C11. NCBI lineage: Bacteria > Pseudomonadati > Pseudomonadota > Gammaproteobacteria > Vibrionales > Vibrionaceae > Vibrio > Vibrio sp. 10N.286.48.C11. The sequence goes on from NZ_JBFRLK010000026.1 coordinate 4,189, forward strand.
TTTGACATCATCTGGTTTTCTTACACAATAAGTTATTGATTTATTTATGGGCTGTTGGACATGTGTTTGTTTGATCCAGACTTAAAAAAGCCGCTCTTTATGAGCGGCTTTTTGCTATCTGATGCTTTCTAAAGTGAACACAGTTCGCAATTAGTTTAGTCCACACTGCATACCAAACTATTCGTAAATGCTGTATGAAAAATACTTACTTGCGATTTTTTGATGCTGACCATTGTCGATCAAGCGCTGGATACCGTCATCAATAAGATCTTTGAGTTCATTATCTTGTTTTCGTACCGCGACACCAATACCACGCCCGAACCATTTTTCTTCTGTAAATTTAGGACCCGTAAAGTGGTAGTCCTTACCTTGCTCCGTTTCAAGAAAGCCCGTATTGAGTCCCATAGAACCACCAAACACGCTATCTAGGCGCCCGTTGAGTAAATCGGTAAAGGCTTCGTCGAATGATCCATAACGCTTGATATCTACATTTGGGTAGATCTCGGAAAGGTATTTGTCACCAATGGTAGCGCGCTGAACTCCAATTGTTAGTTCATTTAAGCTGCCGTCATCCATATTGATTTCACGCCCTTTTTCCATGACAAAACGAGTGGGAACTTTAGCGTAAGGCATCGTGAAGTTAACTTTCTTTTCACGTTCTTCGGTAATTGTCATAGCCGCTATAATTGCATCGTTTTTACGGCTTAAAAGCGAAGGGATAATCCCGTCCCAGTCAGTTTTTGAGATGATACATTTTACTTCTAATTCGACACACAAGGCGTTGGCTAAATCGACTTCAAACCCCTCTAATTCACCATCTTGCGTTGTCCAGCTGAATGGTGGGTATGCTCCTTCCACCGTAAATCGGATTTGCTTCCAATCTTTTGCGTAAGTAAATACTGAGAAAACACTGACGAATACAACAAATATCCACTTCATTTTTATTTCCTTATAGTTTTAATGGATAAGTTGGTTAATCAAATGTTAAAGAATATCAATGTTAATGCATATCATTGTGAGCAAAGGCATTAGATAACTTCTGGAACTCTTGCTTCCCAAACTAACTACACGACTTTTTCTTATCTAAATTTCTATTTATATCTTTCATAAACAGTAGCTTGCTGTACTTCTCGCAAGATCTTTAAGATACTCACCTTTGATTTATGTTGCATCTGAAACAAAAATCAATACAATGAGCGCATTATTTTGTTGCAGGTGAAACATTATGGCTAATAAAGCGTATCAATGGATGCTCTATCTAACACTTGGCACCAGTGCCTTGTTTGCTCTTTTCTTGGTGGCAAGTGACAACCTTGCGCCGTTCACAACTCAAGCTCAATTGCACATTCCAACCAGCCGTATTGCTGCAGAAGTGTCGGCGCCAGTGGTGGAGTTGGCTGTTAAGAATGGTCAGGATGTAAAAAAAGGGGAACTGCTAGTTCGCTTAGATCCAACTCGTTTTGAATTGGCGTTAACTCAGGCTGAAGCGGCTTTGGTTGAAGCAGAGCAAAGCTATGAAGCAAACAAGCAGCACTTGCATGGCGCGGAAGCGACGTTACGTCAGCGCCAACACGAAGCTCTGAATGCCGAGAGAAAATTGAAGCGTAACCAGCAATTGATTTCGAGAAAACTTGTTAGCCAAGAAACGCTAGACGATAGCCGATCGGACACGATTGTAAGACAGCAAGCCGTCGAAGCTGCGCAAGCCGATATTGAGCAGATAAAAGCTGAGCTTGAGAAAAGCAGCGACAACGGTGCTTTGGCTGTTGCTCGAACTCGCGTTGAACTGGCGCAATTGGATTTGGACAAAACGACAATCGTCGCGCCTGTTGATGGCGTAATCAGCAATCTCAACCTTAACTCAGGAACCTATGTTGGCGCTGGCAGCCCCGTTTTGTTTTTGGTTGATCGCCAGCATGCTTGGATTAACGCAGACTTCAACGAAAAGGGCAGTGCAAATCTGACTGCGGGAACAACCGTTCGTTTGGTGTTTGATGCAATGCCTGGTGAGGTGTTTGAGGGAAATATTCAAGGTCGTGAACTGGCTATCTATGATGCGAGCAGCGACAACAGCGGCCTCGCGAAAGTCGTGAATGATGATCGCTGGATTCGAGACCAACAAAAAGTGCGTACACAAGTAACGTTGCCGTCACTTGATCACTCATTGTTCTCAGGCTCTAAAGTGAGCGTGATGGTGGTGCCTGAAGCGACGTTTTGGGATGTGATCGGAAGTGCATGGATGGAAGTGCTAGCTCGCATTCGTTACCTAGTTTAACTGTGCTCTTCAATCATCGACTAACTGACTACCCACTGACGAAATAACGATTTACGACCTAAGAGGCAGATTATGAATAACGAAGTTCGAGGCCCGATTAACTGGTCTGAAGTAGCTTGGATCAGCGCTATCGTGTCTTTGGGTATGTTGGCTCAACTTTGGCTACAGCTAGGTGTTGCGGCGTACCTCGCTCTTTATCCGGTAATGGCGGCGACCAAGATTAACGACTACTCAGTGAGAGGTATGCTCAAAGCGTTTCTCCCTATCTTGGGTGTCGCTTGTGTGGCTCTGCTTGTCGATCAGTTATTTGCCTCACACCCGGCAGTGGTTTGGGGGATCAGTTTATGGGTATTTGATTTAGCAAGAAGGTGGGCCGACACGCCTGCCAAACTTGGGAAAATCTACATCCCATTGCTCAATTGGTTTTTGGTGATTGTGTTTGCACAACATGGCCCAATGCCGATGACGGACTGGGTTCGCGATATAGCAGTGAGCATGGTGACGACCATGGTTGTGGTGAGATTTGTGATGCTGTTCTTAAAGCCGCCCAAAGCGATGTCGCCGCTGCCAATGCAAAGTGTTCCTGTGACGTACCAGCAGCGAGTGATATATGTGGTCATGCTTGGAGTTGGTTTAGCATTTTTGATGATGGTCGATTTGATTGCCGCGACGTTCTGTATGATGCCTGTGATTATTGCGGCTGCGCAAAGTGAACGCATGAACTATCAAATGGTGGTGAAAAACTGTTTACAAGCCCACGTTGGTGGTTGTGCATTGGCGTTGGTCTTCGTAACCTTGTTAGCGGGGCAACACTCCTATAATTGGGTGTATATCATTGGACTAACAAGCTTGGTGACCATGATAGCAATTTGGATCAGTGGCAGTCGTGGTGGCGTGCGAGGTATGCATACTGAAGCGATGTTAGGAACTATGCTACCATTGCAACTCTATGTTTCAGCAACCGATCTTGGTTTGCAAGATACCTACTTTCGTGCAGAGTTAATGTCCATCGTGTTGGTATTATTAGTGGTCTGCCAAGGAATTATATATGGAAAATCAACCAGCATTATCCATCACCGGAATTGATGCACTCGACAGCAATCCTATGTTCTTAATGGGCTTTGCTTACAAACAGTTTCGAGCTCAAGTCACCGCTGAGATGGGCACCACTTCGGGCATTTCTCTAGAGATGTTTGGTGCGCTTCGAGTGTTAGATAAGCATGGCAAAATCACTCAGCAAGAGTTAACCAATTACTTGCTTCGAAATCGCTCTGTGACCAAGCGTTTGGTTGATAACGCGATTAAGCTGAACCTTATTGAGGCCAGCAAGAGTGAAACGAACAAAAAGGTAAAACTTCTTTCTTTAACGGAAGAGGGCAAGAAGCTTGCCGAATATTGTGAGCCTATGGTCGATAGTATCAGCGAGCAGTTTCAGAGTGCGTTGAGTGAAGACGAATCCAAGCAGTTACAGACCTTGTTGGCTAAGCTTGTAAAAACAGACCAATTCGTCGACTGATTATGCGATCGAAGGTGTGGGTCTAATAACAATCGAATAAAGAGTAAGTGACATGACATACAAAATATTAGCGATGCTAATGATTAAGCTGTTGTTTACGTTTCGTGGCAGTAAACCTACGTCTAAAATCCCCGCCTCTGACTTTGATGCCGAACGCTTCGCTGGTACATGGTATTCCGCTTGTTTTATCCCGCATCCATTGCAATCAAAGCTCGGTTCTTTGTCGTTTAGCTTTTTATTTGAATCTGACGGTAATCTTAAGCTGACAACTCGAGGCTATAACGCGAAAAAGAATGAGTGGAAGACCAAAGAACAAGCCGCAACATTTAAGGGCTCTCAAACCGAAGCGTGGTTTTCAGTCGAAGCGAATAGCCCTTATGAGAAGCAGAGAAAGGTAATTTTCTTGAATGAAGATTACACTCAGGCTTTGTTGGTGGGTCCTACCAAAAATACCTTACAGATCTTGTATCGCACTGCAGAGTTCACCAAACAAGACTTAGACTCGCTGATTGAACGGGCGCAGAGCATGGGTTTTAAAACCAGTAAGCTAGTTCGTGTGTCACAACATATCAATGATGTGCCTGAACAATAAAGTAAGTTCGGCTAGTCCTGACTAGGTAGCTCGGCTAATAAGCAAACAACATTGCTAACCCGTTCTAATTCGCTGGCAACACCACTGCCGACGCTTCTTCCTCTGAATCTTCTTTGCCTTCTACTTGGTCAGCAACCCAATCGATTGTCTTGGTTAAATAAAGCTTATTAGTTTCGGTGTCACACCAACTTTTTGATAACCCTCTTCGATTGAATTCACTGCCAATTGCTGCGAGTGTCTGGTTGCTTGAGCGCCCGTAATACAAGGTGTCGCACAGTTGCAGGTCCGACATCGATTGAGGATATGTATTGACCGACGAGGAGTTCATGCTCAGTGCTTTTGATTGGTTATGAGTGCACCCTGTTAGGCTCAGGAAAAAGAAAAGGATTAGCGTGTTTTTCATGGTGTATCAGGTCTATTGCCGATGATTTGCAGACAGTATTGGCGTGTATGATTAAATTATTGTCAATTTTTTGCCAACTAGTTATAGACCAAGACTTTCCTCCCAGTTAGAAAGCGTTATTAAGCCAACGACAAAAACAGTATTAACAAACAAAAGCGCAATTTTGTACAAAAGCTGAAAGAGACAATAGAGTAGACTGATAAGTCGCTCGATAATTAACAGGCTTAGGAATTGTTATGGAGAACAAGAAACGCTCTAAAGAAAAGGCCGAATATAAGATAACCGAAGAGCTCGGCGGCCTTGAAATTCTTAATGCTGAATACGAAAAGCAGAACTTCTCGCGCCACAGCCACGAGGGCTATACGCTGGGAGTCATCGAGCAGGGCGCTCAGCGTTTCTATCGAACGGGCGGACATCATATTGCGCCACAAAATGCGATTATTCTGGTCAACGCCGACGAAGTCCATAGCGGTCACTCTGCCACTGAAGGCGGTTGGGCGTATCGAGCCATGTATCCACTCCCAGATCAACTTGCCAAGATCACTCAAGAGCTAAACCTACCCAATTACGGGGCGCCTTACTTCCCAAGAGCGGTTGTTGAAGATCCTGAACTCGCCAATCAATTGAGATTAGTCTTTAACACGATTGATGAATCTGACAATCGCTTGTTAAGAGAGACCTTGATGTACGGGATGTTGGTTAAACTGATTAGCCGACACGGAAAATCGCCGCTTAACCCTCAACTCGACGGAAAAACTCAGCGCCAGCTTGTCTTGGTGAAAGAGTTCTTAGATGATTTTCCACAAGCCGATGTGTCCCTAGAGGAGCTGTCTAAGTTAGCGGCATTGAGTCCGTTTCACTTAGTGCGTTCTTTTCAAAAAGAGTTTGGTCTTCCGCCACATGCGTATCAAATCCAATCTCGGTTAAGGCTTTCGCGTAAGTTATTGAAACAAGGACATACCATTTCAGACACCGCGCAAGAGTGTGGCTTTCACGACCAAAGCCATTTTCATCGACACTTCAAAAAGGCCAATGGCTACACGCCGGGGCAATACATTAAAATGCTCTAAATCGGACACCTTAATTGGTTCGCGAAATCGAGCAAGTTTGTACAATCGAACCGACTCAACTCCTCTTACATTGAATAGCCAATGTGAAGAGAGAAAAGAACTATATGGATAGTGAAATAATGGATAGACGAACACAGTTATGGAAGGGCGTTTTAGCGGGAATGCCCTTGAGCATTGCGGTAATCCCTTGGGGAATTCTAGCGGGCTCATATGCGATAGATGCTGGATTGAGTCAGCTTCAAGCGCAAGCGATGTCGGCTATTTTGTTTGCTGGCTCTGCACAACTTGTCGCTGCGGGTATGTTCAAAGCGGGTATTGGTTTAGGCACCATGTTGTTGACTACCTTATTCATCACGTCTAGACACTTTCTGTATAGCGTATCGATGCGTGACAAAATCAGCCATCTTCCTGCGCGTTGGCGCCTATTACTTGGATTTTGGCTCACCGATGAGCTGTTCGCGATTTGTAGTGGGCAGTCTCAGAAAGAATTTAATCGCTGGTATGCTGCGGGTGTAGGCGGCGGTTTTTATCTCGTTTGGAATATTGCGAGCTTTGTTGGCATTGTCGCGGGAAGCCAAATTCCTTCACTCAATGAAATTGGGCTCGATTTCGCGGTCGCAGCAACCTTTATCGCCTTGGTGTTCCCATTAATCCGAACTCTACCCGTCGTAGTGTGTGTGGTGGTTTCATTGGTCACTTCGGTTGCCATGTCGGTTAACAATATTGAGGGCGGGCTAATGATTGCAGCGATTGCCGGTATGTTAGCGGGCTTTATCAGCGAATCGTTCCAAGAGCGAAACAACGGCAACAAGACAATTGTGGAGGGGAAATAGAGATGATTTGGTTAACGATATTCCTTATGACAGCGATTGTTTTTTTTAGTCGGTATCTGTTTCTAGAGCCAGCAATCCCGCTTCGATTAAATCAAACCACGCGTCGCCTGTTACGCTATTCAAGTCCCGCTGTGCTTACCGCAATTTGGGGGCCGATTGTATTTGCACCAGAGCAGACATTTTGGCCAAGCCTTGAAAACCCATACTTGATAGGCGCGCTGGTCACAGGTCTGTTGATTTGGAAAACAGGCAATGTGCTACTTACTATCGGCGTCAGCATGGCGGTGTTTTTGTTCTATAACCTTGTCGCGGTTGATTACCTTTTCTCGTGAGCTTCAACATCAACTTAGGCTTTGTGTTTCTCCTATTATTTAAGGGCTGGATAAATATGATTACTTGTTATGTTCGATATGTGATTGATCCTAAAAAGGTAAATGAGTTCGAGACATACGCAAAAATGTGGATTCCTCTGGTTGCTAAATTCGGGGGCCAACACAATGGTTATTTCTTACCGTCGGAAGGGGCGAACAATATTGCCTTAGCACTGTTTACCTTTGAAAGTCTGGCTGCCTATGAAGAATATCGGGTTAAGTCGCTGAGCGATGCTGAGTGTATTAAAGCGTTTGAATTTGCAGACGAAGTTGATTGCATCGTGAGTTATGAACGCAGCTTTTTTAGACCTGTTTTAGAGTGATAGACCTTGCAACGTATAGCGTGGTGGCATCTAATGTACTGATTCACTGTTTGTGTGTTTAGGTTTTGGTAAGGAGTTAGTTTGGCTAAGAAATATTATGTGGTTTGGAAAGGTCGTACACCGGGTATTTTTACCACTTGGAATGACTGTAAGTCTCAAGTCGATGGCTTTGCTGGTGCGAGATATAAATCGTTCCCAACACTAGGCGAGGCTGAGTCTGCTTTCGGTGGTAAAACGTCGTCTGCGTCAGGTTCTACTGCGACAAAGCCAAGCTCTGCGGGTAAGTCGACGAAAGCTAAGGTGCCGCCTCTTTCGGAGCAGCAAATCACAGATATGCCTTTTGATATCAAGATCTTTACCGATGGTGCGTGTGAACCAAACCCTGGTGAAGCAGGGACGGGGTTAGCGGTATACCAAAACAACCAATTAACCGAATTGTGGTATGGCTTGTATCAACCTGTTGGTACCAATAATACCGCTGAGTTGCATGGCCTTAAACAGGCGTTTTTGCTCGCAAAAGAGAAGCTAAACGCGGGTCTGTCTGTAGCGATCTATTGTGACTCTAAGTACTCGATAGATTGTATTACTAAGTGGGCAACGGGTTGGGAGAAAAAGGGCTGGACTAAGTCGGGCGGCGAGATCAAAAACCTCGATATTATTAAGCCTGCATATGCGCTCTACCAAGAACTGGCTTCAAAAATTACCATCTACCATGTGAACGGACACGTTGGTATTGAAGGTAACGAACTGGCCGATAGAATGTCGATTGTGGCTATTTCATCGAAAGAGCAACAACTCGCTCAATATCGTGACATCGAAGATATTGAGTCTATTTTGGCACTGCGAGCAGGCTAGTTAGGCTTCTTAATGAAAAGCTACTGAAAGTCACTGAAAGCATAAGTCGCCATCATTAGGCAGTGCTAGACGAGCGTTACATTTCAAATGGATGTAGCGCTCTTTTGTTTTTGTGGTGCTCCGTTTTCTTATGGTGCATAGTCGTTCTTGTGAGACGCAGCAGCCCTTGCGATGCTTACTGCCTGAGTTCATCCTTATTGAGCAGGGTTCTCTATCCAACGAGATAATTGCTGAGCTTGTTTGATCGAATTAAAACTGTCTTTCACTCTCTCACGTGCCTTTAAACCCATCGATGCTTTATCGTTGCTGCTTAGCTGCGCGAAACGCTCAATCGCTTCTCTTAATTCTTCCACGTTTTTTTCGCTAACCACAAAGCCTGTCTCTGGTGAGACGATCTCTTTGCATCCCATGATGTTGGTGGTAATGACTGGTGTTCCCACAGCCATCGCTTCTTTTAAAACCAGAGGCCCTGTATCCACACATCCGGTTTCGGAAAAACAGAAGGGCGCGATTAGGCTGTCATAGTTCGATAGTTTTTCTTTTACCCATTCGTGAGGTTTCGCTCCAAGAAAGGTCACGTTTCGAGCAAGTCCTTTTTCTTTGACCTGCAATTTTAACTGTTGCTCTAAATCGCCAGTACCGATGATATCGAGATGAATGTCGAGAGGTCCGGCAATCGGCGCCAATGCATCAATAAGATGGTGGATGCCTTTTTGCTCCACTAATCGGCCAAGGAAAACAAAGCGAAGTTGTTTCGTTTCGGTTTTTGGGTTGAGTTGGAATTGTTTAGTATTCACTCCGCAGTGCAGGAGCTTAATGTTTCCTTTCGCCATGGTATTGAAGTCAGCAAGCATGTCTTTACACACTGCAACCACAAAATCACTCGATGAGATTTTATGTTCAATGTCATAAGCGAACTCGTAAACATCATGACCATGAGCAACGAACGAACAGGTGATATTCAGCAGCTTTGCCGCGACGATGGCGTGAGCTGTGGTGTGCTGACAGAAATGCGCATGTACGTGTTCGACGTCGTTTTCCGCGAGTTGCAGCGCTAATTTAAACCCATAAGCGAACAGTGACTTTTTCGGCATGCTGGTTTGCTTAGAAATAAATGAGACAGCCTTGATGAAACCTATCCAGTTAATGCTGGCGACTTTACCCTTCCGAGCATTTTTACCTATTTCGACAATGTCGTAGTCGAACTGTTTTTCACTGTTTTCAATTTTGAACGTCATTACACAAACATCGTGCCCACACGCTTTCACAGAGTCGACTTCTGTTTGAATGAAGGTCTCACTGAGTACTGGGTAGGTTGGCGCCACAAATGCTACTTTCTTCATTCCTTACTCCTCAAATCCATATGACTAAAGCTATCAAGCCAAGGTAATAACCAATAAAGCAAGATACGAACCAAGATCGAATCGTAGCTTTGGAGGGCTTTCTGATTGCTTTTCGAAGGTTACCCCTTAAGAGGTGGCTCGTTTTCTCAAATTGATAATCAAATTGGAGTTGCAGTTTTTTTGAACATCTGTGTTTGGTCGTCATTTTGAGAATGGACGCGTAGGTGGCTGATCTAGATGTGATTTCATAGCAAGACACTCTCGGCATAGAACATGCAACGTCAGCCATATAACGTATAAATCTGAGGGCGTCATTATGGCTAAAGTAAGTGTTGTTATTCCTACCTACAATTGTTTGGATTACCTGCCGAAAGCGATTGGCAGTGTACTAAAGCAGACTCATCAAGATGTTGAGCTGATTGTCATTGACGATAACAGTAACGATGGAACGTCGACGTATCTTGCTTCTATAGACGATGAACGCATTATTACGTTGTCCACATTGGGTGTTGGTGCGCCTCAAGCGAGAAACCTAGGGATTGAAAAGGCGACCGGTGAATACATCGCTTTTTTAGACGCAGACGATTTCTGGTTTCCTGAAAAAATTGAGCGCCAACTCGAATTTCATCAACGTTACCCTGATCTCGCGATGAGCTTTACTAACTACGAGCATCTTACTGAAGATTACCAAGTAATAGTCGACTGCTTTAGTTACTGGTCGCAGTTTCAAGATCAAGATGAGCTGTTCATCAATATCGAGAACCCGTTGGAGTTCATCATAGAAAATAACGTGATTGGAACATCAACGGTCATGGTGAAAGCGGATGTGTTTTCTCAAACAGACAGTTTCAATGCTGACATCAAGTATGGGGAAGATTGGGAACTGTGGCTTCGAATGAGTGAAAACCATCAGATCGGTGTGTTGAACTCGGTGCAGGTTGGCTACTTGATGAGAGCGAGCTCTGTTACCCAAACTGAAAGTCTTAAATTGAGAAATTTGCAGTCTATAGAGACTATTCTTCAACATTACCAAAATGACAGTCAACGATGGAATCTACCCACTTCTAGCTTCAAAATCGCAAAGGCGAGAATACTGGAAGGTTATGCTGACTATTATCGAGGTTTACAACAGAATAGACAGGCTATTGCCTACAGTTTCCGTTCTTTGGTCATGTCACCTCAAAAACGCACATTGCGACACCTAATTGGAGACTGTAAAAGTTTCCTAAAGCCAGCTTGGTAAGGAAAAGGTGACGACTATGGGTTCTTTAAAGCAGTCGGCTTACTACGCCATCGGTATATTAATGATGAAAGGGATTTCATTGGTGATGATCCCGTACATTACGCACAATATGACGTTGGCAGAGTATGGTTCCTTAGAAGCCATTGTCTTGCTGGCAGACATTGGGACGATATTGTTCAGCTTCGGTATTGTCGATGCCATGTATCGTTATGTGGGTGTCGCCGAAGGTGATGAAAAGCAAAAGCTCGTCTCGAACTGCTTCACATTGAGCGTGCTGGTGTGCGTGCTTGGGGGGGCCTTGATTGCCCTCAGTATGCCGTTGTTAATCTTAATGTTGCCAGTTGAATTCCAGCCTTACCAGATACTGCTTCTGCTTATTCCTACCATGCTCGATGGGGCGATTTCTATCCCGCTAACGCTGATGCGTATGAACGCGATGGCGAAACGTTTTTGCATGCTCAATGTGTTGAAAGCCGGTGTTCAAGCCATCATGACTTTTGTTTTGCTTGAGGCTGGATACGGTATAGATGGCGTGTTGATTTCAGCTGCGGTATCCAGTGTGTTGCTAATGGTTTGTTTAGTGCGTTATCAATGGCAAGAGATGGGATCTTTTGGTTGCTTCAAATACTCGGCGAAGATCTTAAAATTCGGACTGCCCGTTTTGGTTGGCGGTGCATCAATGTATATGATCATGGGGCTCGACCGCTGGGTAATGGCAAGCTTCGTCGGTGTCGAAGAACTCGCGATTTATGCGGTTAGCGGAAAGTTCGCGTTGATTCTTGGTCTGTTGTTGCAGCCTTACGCGCTTTGGTGGTTTCCAAACCGTGTGGCGATGCTTCAACAGCCGGGTGGCAGTAAGATGTGTGCCGATAGGGCGTTAGTCGGAGTGAACCTCGCCATTGTTTTAGGTTCGTTGATGATTCTAACGGTACCCGGATTTATTTCTCTCATTTTACCGAGCAGTTATCATTACGCGGGGGCCATTGTTGTTGCGCTGCTTGCGATTAGCGTTATCAAAAATGCAGGTGATTATCTTAACCTTGGTTGTTTCAGTGGCGATTCGAGTCAATCTCAAATGTGGATTCAAGGTGGATGTGCGGTCTTGGCGGCCATTGGTTATTTCACAGTGACGCCTATTTATGGCGTGTGGGGTGTTGTCGCGGTTCTTTGTGCAACTTATGTTGTGCGGCTCATGCTTCTGTATGTTGTAAGCCAAGCGATGGAACAATTACCTTATGAACACAGCAAGTGGGTAACCGCAGTTAGCATCGCATTAGTAGCGATAGCGAGTGATCAACTTCTGGGATTGGTGTTGGTTGATGTCCATGACTTTATTCTTGGATCGGCTGTTGGTGTAATCGCGCTGGTGGCCTTTGTTAAATACTCAGTGATCGTTGTCCCGCAAGCTCTGCTCGACAAGTTGATGCTGGGTAAGCAGTCTCACGCAAATTAAAATAAAACACTGTTCATAATGTGTGAGATTCGATAGTATTTATAAATTCAATGAATGCCATCAATGGAAAGATACATGAACAAGTGGATTGTGCTCTCAGCTCTATTCTCAACCTTATCGTACGCTTCGTCTGAATTGTCTAACCACGACGTATTCACTCAGCACTTTGACGTTCCTGAAGCTATCTCCTTAGAAAATCAAAACAGGGTATGTAATAGCCTTGTTTGTAGTTCGGTGTCTGCGCCAAAATCTGTTCCTGCTGTTGGCGACTTCCCAGAGCGAGAATCAAACCCAACGATAGATACAATTGCGAGCGCTATCTATTTCGTCGGTGAGATTGGTGTCGCCGAAAATCTAGCGATACCCGAGTACGAACAGTTTTTTGAGAACTGATTGAAAATTTACTGTATAGATTTAGTGCTTATTTTTTATGCAGTTACAAAAGATATGAAATGCTGTTATAAACGATAAGACCTTGTTTAAGGATTTTATAATCACGGCATTTGGCAATTAGGAAGCACCAATGGAAATCTGGAAGTTACTGCTGTTTATCCCCGCTTGTTTTGCGCTCAACATGACTCCGGGCCCAAACAATTTGTTATCAATGAACAACGCCCGTTGTTACGGATTTCAGGCCGCCTTTGTCGCAGGCCTAGGAAGAATCCTCGCTTTTTCTGGCATGATTGCTTTGGCTGCATCTGGCTTAGCGGTTGTGCTTTATACTTCTGAAACGCTGTTTTTCCTGATCAAACTATTTGGCGCGATGTATCTGTTGTGGATCGCGTTCAACCTATGGCGCTCACACGCCAGTCCGGTCGTGGATATCGAACGAAATAAGAATTGGTTTGGTCTGTTTAAACAAGAATTTGCACTCGCTGCTGGCAATCCAAAAGCGATACTCATTTTCACTGCATTCCTTCCTCAATTTGTCGATGTTTCAGCGAACGTAAATACTCAATTCTTTGTTTTAGGTAGCACCTTTCTAGTGTTAGAAATGCTCGCGATATCGATCTACGCGGCATTTGGCTTATACCTCAGAAACTGGTTCTCTAAGCCACAAATGGCAAAACGTTTCAACAAAGCGTGCTCGGTTTTTCTTGCGTTATCTGGCGCAAATTTGTTGGTTATTCGACAGTAAAACATAAGTAACCTAATCTACTCCTCAGGCGTTAGTTAAGTGGCATCTTCGTTAAGGTAGTTCGTAAGCCTTTAGGCTGTTGATATATTGTTAATAGCACCTTTGAGTTTGCATGTTTAAACTTGAGGTTCGGTTTAAATGAGGTCTATCTATGAATGTTGTTTGTGCGGAAAAACAAGAACTGGCTGATATCTACCAGCTTGAACATGCTTTGTTTGGCGCTCACGCCTATCCGCTGTTTTTCTTTCGTCAGGCCTTTGATTGCTGGGGAAAAGGTTTATTGGTTGCTAAGCAAGACTCAAAGATTGCTGGCTATGCCTTAACGACAACCACAGACAAGCAGAATGAGTTTTGGGTCCTATCATTGGCTGTAGACCAGAATTATCGTGGCATGGGAGTTGGCCGGAAACTGATGCAACAGGCGGTTGAGCAGTTGCCTCGAGATGCTAGGCTTTTGCTCACTGTAGACCCAAATAACACATCGGCTCGTGCGCTTTATGCATCGATGGGGTTCGTTACCATCAAGCAAGAAGACAACTACTTTGGTGATGATGAGCCGAGGTTAGTGATGAAGCTCATCATCTAGATTGTTGCTAACGGTTTTTAACAAAGGCGCTTAACTAAATCAAAGGCTCACACTTCAAAGACAATCTCGTAGCTCTAGGTTAGCATCACGATACCGTGCATTAACACGACACTAGAGGTCAGCCGAGTCCTCATATCAAAGTAGCCATCAGGACCTTGGCTCTGGTTCTCTTCTCTCATCGTCCTTTCAGCTCGCCAAACCGCAATATAACCAAAGATGAGAATCAGAGTTGTCACTAGCTCTTTTTGTTCGCCAAGCAATACTGCCAGCCAAGCGATGAGCACAATCGCGTTGCTTATTAGCAGTGCTTTGTTACTTGATTGGCTTTCAAAGTTTTCGATGCCATTTGCCCACAAGATCCCTGAAAGAAAACTCAAAATTGCCACGCTGTAGGTGATGAACAGCGTTTCACCGCTTATCCCCATAAATTGGCTGTCGGTGGGCGAAAGGAGAAGACCGAATAAAAACGGAATTAACCCCATGTACCCCAGTTTGGCCATGGTGTTACGGGTTTGAGTTGTTGCCATGTAATCCGCCTTCATAACTGCTGCTCAATCGCGTTTTTGAGTGTGGCACTCACTGGAGATGTGGAGCTAGGGAAGGTGGCGACGACTTTACCTTCTTTACTGATCAAGAATTTGTAAAAGTTCCATTTAGGCGTTACGCCCGCTTGCTGTTGTATCTCTGTAAACACGGGGTTGGCGTTGCTACCAGACAGTGAAGCTCGCGCCATCATTGGGAAGGTCACGCCATAGTCTAGGTAACAAACCTTTGCCGTCTTCTCTTCGCTTCCCTTGTCTTGGCGAAAATCATTACTTGGGAAACCGATAACCGTGAAGCCTTGGTCTTTGTAGGTTTGATGAAGTTGCTCGAGTTGCTCAAACTGCGGAGTGAAGCCACATTGGCTCGCTGTATTTACCACCAATAGAGTTTTGCCTTGAAACTCATCGCACAAGGCGATTTCTTCGGTTGAGTTTAACAAGCGCTGTTTGCCATTAAGTATTTCGGGACAGCTCGCTGCAAAGGCGATGGAACTTGTGAGGCTTGTAATCAGTGCGGTTGAGCAAAGTAGTGAACATTTCATAGGGTTGGCTCATTTTAGTTGGCGTAATGGTTATTACTCTTGAGCACGATGAAATGATCACTTTGCGTATTATTTACTGTCTCATTAACTCGCGCTTTTAGTTGTGCTTTTGCTCTCTGAGATAAGATATGGAGCGACCAAGCGACTGATATTCACTTTTGCACCAAGGCGAGCCGCTAATAGATACATGCCACCAATTTTTCGGTGCAGGAACAGCGCATCGGCGGGCGGCGTATGCCAATACTCTTGTTCCATGCTCAAAATGGTGCCTGCTTCACGAAGCCTTTGTGCCAATCCACTGGCTTTGAAGTCGTACTCTTCGTCAACTAACATCGGCTCACAGGCCATCTTCACTAGATTTAGAATCGCTTGGCGTTGTTCGGGAAGAATTGTCTCGCTAAAGAATCCTATTTGCTCTAAAGCTCGGTTGAGCACTTGCTCATCGTTGTTAATGACAGAGGAAAAGGCCAAGCGATAACCCTCGCTGAAGCGGTCACTGTACTCACGGGTTGCTCCGAAATCTAATAAGCCAATTTGTCGGGTGTTTTCAACATAAAGGTAGTTGGCGAAATTGGGATCGGTTTGCACCATCTTAAAATCGAACAACTCTCTGAACAGAAGCTCCAGTAAGCTGTGCATTACAAAGTCACGTGTGCTTTGGTCGTAACTTTCGATTTGCTCTATCGAGACGCCTTCGATGAAGTCCATGGCGAGCACCGATTCTGAAGAGACTTGCGGATGAATCTTAGGTACGACGAAGTGAGAGTATTCTTTCAATGCATCATGGTAACGAGTTGCGTAATCAGCTTCGCGAGCATAGTCTGCTTCATCGTGGAGCTGTTTCTTTGCCTCTTCTAACAAGCCTTTGTAGTCGACCGACTTTGGTATCAAGCCAACAATATTGAGCAGCGTGCCCACGTTATCTACATCACTGTCGATACTTTTTCTAATGCCGGGGTATTGGACTTTGACTGCGAGTTTGTCCCCAGCATCACTATAGGCTTGGTGAACTTGTCCGATAGATGCACTGGCGATCGGTTTAAAATTGAAGGACAGGAATTCGGTTTTCCAATGGTTCCCGAGCGAGCTTTCTAACACTTGATTGAGCTGTTTTGTTGGCAGTGGATCGGCATCGGAGCGCAGGCGAGAGAGAATGTCGGCTAACTCTGGTTCTAAGACATCACCCGCATCCATTGATAGCATCTGTCCTAACTTCATAGCCGCACCGCGCAGGTGTGCGAGTTGATCGGTCGGGCGAGCAATGTTTTGTGGCGTTAACAGTAAGTCTTTTGCCTTGGGCCTGTTGCCTTGTGCAATTTGTTTGGTGCCTTCCGTTAGCACGTTACCCGCGACTCTTGTCGCCAACGAAGCGAACTTACTGAATCTAGAAATTCGATGTGTGGGAAGGTTTCTCTCTTTTGCCGACATAAAGGTTCTCTCTGGGAATCAGGGTTGATACCAATCGTAGTAAATAACTGTTCACCCTAGCTTGTTAAAAATCTCGATAAAGTCGTTAGATTTTTTGATTGTAGAATAACTACTTATCTAAAAAGTCCGCCTTGTTCTCAAGCTTTTTTCCTGCGCTATTTCTTGACACTTACCTACTGTGATTGGTATGACTACAAAGTTCTATCAATCATTACACAACCGTATGTTTTGTTGTGCTAACTTGTCGCGTGGAACAGTAAACAGAATTAAAAGGACAAAGCATGAAATTTATTTGGTTGAAAGTGGCCGTTACGGTATTGGTGTTCGCAGCCCTATTTGGCATCGTTTACTACAAAGTCGCTAGCGGCATGTCTTAACTCAACACTATTTTGTGCAGCTGTTACCGTTGCAACGTGATTTTCCGGTTAGCCAAAACGAAATCTTATATCGATTTTTGGCAAACCGTAGATAACACCAATCTGCCATTGGCTTAAAAATCGCCCAACGTAACGGGGCATACAGCCAACCCTTTCCTACTAGCTTCCACGCTTGGTAAGTCACGTCTAAACCGAGCAGCAGCTTTCCGTTTTCGTCCAGTGCATGCAAGATTGTATTGGCTGCCTCGGCATCTATTTGCGGGTAGTTTGAAAACGCTTCACTGTAGATATCGACGGTCTGGATCTGATCTTTGGAATCAGACTTAGTCAGTGCTGCCATCTCTTTTGCACAAAGTGGACAGGTTCCATCGTAAAATATCGTTAATGCAGTCATTGTTTTCCTTACTATTTTCGTCAATTCTCATTGATACGACATCACCATTTAGGTGGATCATTCTGCCCAGTTATCCGACACTGTTATTGTGGCAACCAATTTACAGTATCATCTCGAGGTAACATCCGTTCCATGCATTTAAAAAATAAGAGCCTATCTCCAATGACAACAAAGTTAATGAACCGTTTGATTATAGCTGTGACAGCCCTGATGCTCAGTGGTTGTGTTAGCTACAGTATTACCGAGCAAGAAATGACGAAGTACCTTGAAGACTCAGTGATGCTAGAACAAGAGGTTGGTGTACAAAGTGTGATGTACGCACAAGTGGCTGTGGATGATCTAGAAGTGCAAATTGGTCGAGCCGATGCACAACGCGTGTCCGTGTTGGCGAATACCAATGCAAAAGTTCAAGTGTTCAATATGCCTAATATGGGGTTGGATTTAGACTTAGAGTTCAGCGCGATTCCCGAATACGACAAGGAGAGTGGCGAGGTGTATCTAAAGTCGCTGCGACTAGAGCGCTTTGAAGAAAAAGGCAAACAGCTTTCGCCTGAAATAGAGACACTACTCAAACCAGCTGTATCGATGATAGGTTTTGCTTTGTCCCAGTCTCCGGTTTACAAACTCGACAGCAACAAGGTTCAAGAGTCGTTGATTAAGTCATCGGAACCCAATCTAGTGATTAAAGACAATAAATTGGTTATCGAATTGTTTGATTAACCCTCAGTGCATTAGTTTTGACTAAGCTCTCACCCATAATGGCTGCCTACTAGGTAGCCATTTTTGTTTGAGCTCAGTCGGTCATGACTGTTTTTAGTCGGTTTACTCACCTTGTCTATCAGTCTCATTTATTGAATTCGCTGGGTATCTCACCTTTACTTTACTCTTGTGAGCAAGTCATCGCTTCAGTCATCAAATCATAAGAAGGAAAAGGTGAGCGAACTATGAAGAGTCCAGTAATTGCGGATAACAAACCCGTTAAAGTAGAGCTGACAGAGGGAGAAGAGTATTACTTCTGTACCTGCGGGAAATCGAAAAGCCAACCGTTTTGTGACGGTTCTCATGCTGGTACGGGGTTCAAACCGAAAAGCTTTGTCGCCGAAGAGAGCGGAGACGCCTACCTTTGTCGCTGTAAGTATTCCAACAACCTTCCTTTCTGCGATGGCACTCATAAACAGTTCACAGCGGAACAAGTTGGGCAAGAAGGCCCGGAGGTTCACATTCAAGCGGCTGCGCCAGATTTGTCGCCAGCTGCGAGCGCAACCAAAGAAGAACCTACCGTCGAGTTTATTCATCAACTGGCGCGTGATGGTTTATCCAAGGTTGGACATCATGGGCCAATGACCTCCATGGGCGTTCCAAGACATCTATTGCCTCACTGGGACGATATTCAAGTGATGGTCGCGCAAATGGCCACCAAGCCTTTGCTGGAGAATATGCCCGTTGGAACTGAACTGATTATTGGCCCCAAAGCGAAGAAGCCACTCAAATTGGACATCTCTTTGTTTGTGTCTGATATGAGCTTTGGCTCGCTATCTGAAGAAGCAAAAGTCTCATTGGCGAAAGGTGCCGAACTCGCAGGGACGGGTATCTGCTCCGGTGAGGGCGGTATGTTACCCGAAGAGCAAGCGGCGAACTCTCGCTACTTTTATGAATTAGCCAGTGCTCAGTTTGGTTACGATGAAGCTAAGCTCAAAAACGTTCAAGCCTTCCACTTTAAAGGCGGGCAGGGTGCCAAAACCGGAACGGGCGGGCACTTACCGGGCGTGAAGAACATAGGCAAGATCGCGGAGGTGCGTGGCATTGAAGCGGGCACGGCAGCGATTTCTCCACCCACCTTTGTCGACCTTAACACGGTCGAGGATTTTAAAAAGTTCGCCGACCGTGTTCGAGAGGTGACAGGCGGTATCCCGATTGGCTTTAAGTTAAGTGCCAATCACATCGAAGAAGACATTCAGTTCGCGCTTGATGCCAGTGCCGATTACATCATCTTAGATGGGCGTGGTGGCGGTACAGGGGCGGCGCCAGAAATGTTCCGTGACCATATCAGTGTTCCCACTATTCCAGCACTCGCTCGCGCTAGAGCGTATCTCGATAAACAAGGGGTCAGTGACAGAGTCACATTGATCATCACGGGCGGCTTGCGCGTGCCGATGGATTTCGTAAAAGCGATGGCGCTTGGTGCTGATGGTGTCGCTATCTCAAACAGTGCCATGCAGTCGATAGGTTGTGTGGCGGCGAGAATGTGTAACACCAATAATTGCCCTGCTGGTATTGCAACTCAAAAAGCCGATTTACGTCAGCGTTTGAATGTCGAGAAAGCATCGAACCAGCTTAAGAACTTCTTTGAAGCCTCGACAGAATTAATGCAAGTGATGGCGAGGGCATGTGGGCATGATCATTTGAATCAATTTAACCCTCATGATTTGGCAACATGGAATCGCGAAATGGCCGAGCTATCCGGTGTCGCTTACTCTGGTGTCTGTCCATTAAATCACTTTAAGTAAATAATACTTCGATAAAGCACACTCAATGTATTTTGGGTGTGCTTATTTTTGCCTGTGCAATGCCAATCGATGTTTAATCCTTCGTAATTAACTGCTTTATAAGTGTTTTTAAATTATTTCCTATTTTTTTAAAATATCACTTTACCTTAAGTTAACTTGAGGTTTTATCATCATCCCCAATCTAAAAACACAATCTATCACCTTGTCGCCTAGTGCAGGTTTTGATGTTATCAAACAGACGTTACGAATCTTCAGTTATGAACTTTGAGCTCCGTAATTGAAGTCATGAGTGCATAAAGGTGAGAAAACTGAACAAGGATCAACAATGAAAGTATTAGCAATTGGCGCAACCAACAGTAAAGCATCGATTAACCAACAATTGGCAGCGTACACCGCAAGCTTAGTTGAGGGCGCGCAAGTAGAGGTGCTCGATCTTAATGATTTCGAGATGCCTATTTATAGTGAAGACAGAGAAAAAGAGTCCGGCGTTCATCAACACGCGCAGCGCTTTTTCAGCAAGATTGGCGAAGCTGATGCTGTGGTCATCTCTTTTGCAGAGTACAACGGTTCATACACCGCAGCTTTTAAGAATGTGTTTGATTGGACATCACGAATCGACATGAAAGTGTATCAAGGTAAACCTGTGGTTATGCTCTCCACATCACCAGGCCCCGGTGGCGCAAGCTCTGTGTTGTCGTCTGCGGTAAATTCCGCACCTTACTTTGATGCTGATGTGAAGGGGTCGATGTCGGTGCCAAGTTTCTACGACAACTTTAATGTAGAAACGGGTGAGATCATCAATACCGAAATGGCCGAGAGCCTGAAATCGATCATGAGTCAGATTTAGAGAGCGAGAACACCACAATAAAACAAAGCAGCCATGTTCACGATTGCTTTTCATTGCGCCCGTTGTCAAAGTTTAAGGACATTAATTGGTTAAGGTAACAATAGGTCGCTACTCTAAAGTTAAAGTAAACTTTAAATATTTATGATCTCAAGGATAGTGTCGTAATGAGAAACATCGTATACCTCACCATAGGCCAGTTGGCTGAGCGCAGTGGCGTGGCTCCTTCGGCGTTACGTTTTTACGAAACCAAGGGGTTGATTGCTTCGATTCGTACTAACGGAAATCAGCGCCGTTATCAGTCGGCGATGTTGAGGCGAATTGCGTTGATCCAAGTCGCGCAGTCGATAGGCTTCACGCTGGAAGAGATCACCGAAGAATTATCGACACTGCCGATGAACCATACCGCGACTAAGCGAGATTGGGAGCGCGTTGCTAAGAAGTGGCAGGGGCAACTCGACAGTAAAATGGCGCAGATTAAATCGCTACAAGAGAACTTAACCGGCTGTATCGGTTGCGGATGCTTGAGTATGCAAAAGTGCAACTTGCTAAATCCTGATGATATCTTGCATGACCAAGGGCAGGGCGCACAACGAATTGTTGAACAGACTAACTGAGTTCCCGAAAGGCATGGAACAGCGAACTAAGTTTCAGGTGTTTGCTCAATGGGTTAAGCAACAGTTGTGACCGAATAGCGTGCCTAGACAAACACGAATTATAGGTCTAGTTTAGATGGTTCTTTCAATAAAAGAAGAGGTTAGTTATGTTCAGCCATGTTTTTCTCGGTACCGATGATATTGAACGCGCGAAGGCTTTTTATGACCCAATCATGAAAGTGCTTGGTTATAGCGAAGGCTCTGTTGATCCCAAAGGGCGCTGTGTTTACGTTAGCCAAACGGGTGTGTTGGGCTTAACGAAGCCGATTGATGGTCAGCCTGCGACTCACGGCAACGGTATGACGGTGGGTTTTCTTGCGTCTTCTCCTGAAGTTGTAGATGAGTGGCATCGAGTTGGCGTCGAAAATGGCGGTACCAGCATTGAAAATGGCCCCGGAGCGAGAGGTTCTGACGAGCGTCGCTTGTACATGGCTTATTTGCGAGATCCTGATGGAAACAAGATTTGTGCAACGCACTTTATGCCGTAGTTTACGTTATGCCATCGTTCATTTTATGCCACAGTGGCGTATACTTAGATCATATTGATGGTTCGGAGTTGGCTAAGTTGCGGCTCTGGACTTGTTAGCTTCCCGATAACTCAAAATTTTGCAAAGGACTGGCTAGATGAAACCGAACGAACTGTTTTATGAAAGTTTTGAGCGCTGCCGGATTGACCAAGAATTTCTCGAAACGTTTTTGGCGGATTTTTGCGAGCATAATCCAAGATTTTCAGAACGTTTTGAAAATATAGGGTTAGAGCAACAAACCAAGATGCTTAAAGCCTCGATCATTCTTATCTATAACTCTGCGGGTCTGCCGAGCGTACGTAACTCAGTAAAGAAATTGGGTAAAAGGCATAAAGACCTAGGGCTGGATATTTCCGAGATTGAGCTCAACGAGTGGTTCAATTCGTTACTCAATACAGTTAAAAAATATGACCCTCACTACGATGAAAGCGTCGAACAAGCTTGGACAGAAACTCTCGAGGCCGGCTTAACTATCATGAAGAAAGAGTGCGTAGTTCCAAACACTGTGAATAACTAGGTCGTTGGTGGGTAGTTTTGCTTGTTCGTTAGTTAAAACCGGCATTAACTCTTGAAAGATTGACATTGTCAGGTAAGCCTAACGATATCAGGCTTACCTCTTATTGTTTGACTAGAAATGAGCAGCCCAACCAATCAGGAACCCTTGCGATGCGGTATCGTATTCAAAGGTCCCCTTGTTTTCGTAATCAACCCAGGTCGATTTGTAGGCAACATTTAAGTCAGACCAACTGTTTATCTGGTATCGCACGCCAGTTAACAGAGATGAGGTAAAGTTTGTGTCACTACCAAGCCCTGCATCAATGGTTGCGTGAAACTTCCAATCCTTATTGATCTGCGTTATCCATCTCACACCTACTTGGTAGTCAACCCAATCTTCATCAAGTGATCGGTCGACACTTAACCTACCACCTGAACCGTAAAGCTTGGTATCAATGTCGTTATCCCACCAACGAAGCCCAAACAGATAATCAATCGTGCCAAAATCGTATTGGTAGCGCTTAAAACCCTTCACATCTAAAACACCTTGTCGGATATCAAGGTTGCCTCTTAATAACTCTGCGTTGGATCCTAATACCGAGTTTGTTTTTCCGCTTAGTTTCATGAAGCTGTAGTCAATGTAATAGCCCCATTGATTGTCATAGTCACCCTCTAAACGCACCATTGCGGTCATATCAAGATGATCCATGATGAATGAAGGATCAACATCAACATCTGCTGACAAATTACCAATGGTGCTGTCTCCACGAATATTGAGTGCGAGCGCGTAGATTTCGAAACTATGTTGCCACTTTTTTGTATCCATCGGTGTACTTGCTTCTTGCGCACTTACGGTTGAACTAGCCATTAATACTGATGCGATTAGGTAACGCCATTTAGCCATATCGATATCCTTATCTTTTGTGTGAAGTAGCAAGTTTATGAATGTGCCTTGCGGGGGGCAATTTTCATATATGCAACTTGTATATTGCTGATTGTAGACTATGTTTTTTGAAATGAGCCAAGTTAAAAGAGTTAGGGTATGAAGCCACAGAGTATTTTCTTGTTCGTTGCAGTTTTAGGTTTAACACCTATTGCACTGTCTTATGGTTATGCCCCCGTAGTCTCTCTTGACTATCTATTTGGTATCGACGCCACACCCATCAACGTTACTCATATCTTTCGTGCAGTGATGGGGCTTTATTTGGCTCTGGCGTTGTTTTGGGTGTTTGGCGCACTGTTCAAAAAGTATCGACTGCCAGCGCTCTATAGTTTGGTGGTATTCATGTTGGGTTTAGCTGCCGGACGAGTCATCAGTTTGGTGGTGGATGGCATGCCGCATTGGCTACTTTTTGTTTATCTAATATTGGAGTTGGGCTTTGGTTTAGTTGGTTTAAAAATGATTCATAAAGAGCAATCTGAAACAGTATAAGGACATTCTATGAAAAGGATTTTCCACCTTGTTGTGATGAGTGTGTTGAGTAGCTTTTCGCTATCGGCATGGTCAGCACAAGAGCAACCGAATATTTTTGTTATCTTCACGGATGATATTGGGATCTCAAACCTGAGTGCTTATCACAATGGTGTGATGAGTAGTGAAACACCAAACATCGATAGTATTGCTGAAAAGGGCATGCTACTCACAGATTATTATGCGCAGCCATCGTGTACGGCCGGGCGCTCTGCATTCTTAACGGGGCAGTTACCAGTGCGAACGGGTATGCACACGGTGGGCTTACCGGGTGGGCCTGTTGGGCTGCATGCGGATACGCCAACACTACCAGAAATTCTCAAAACCATGGGTTACGTGACTGGTCAGTTTGGTAAAAACCACTTGGGTGACCGTGATGAATTCTTACCAACAATGCACGGCTTCGATGAGTATTGGGGCTGGTTGTATCACCTGAATGCGATGGAATACACCGAAGATCCAGACTGGCCAAAAGACGGTTCGTTGGATGCTTTTGCGCCTCGCAATGTGATTTACGCGAAATCCGATGGCAAAGGCGGACAAACCATTGAAGACGATGGCGCGCTAACTATCGAGCGTATGCGCACACTAGATGATGAAGTAAATAAGCACGCGATCAACTTCATCGAAAGGGCGGTTGAAGCGGATAAGCCATTTTTCACTTGGTACTGTCCATCACGCGGTCACGTTTGGACGCACCTGTCACCTGAATACGAAGCGATGCTCGGTCAAAACGGTTGGGGACTCCAAGAAGTGGTCATGAAAGATCTTGATGATCACGTCGGTGAGATGATGGCGAAGATGGAAGAACTCGGTATTGCTGACAACACCATCATCATTTTCACTGCCGATAACGGCCCAGAGATCATGACTTGGCCTGATGGTGGTATGACACCATACCACGGTGAGAAAGGCACTACGTGGGAAGGTGGCGTTCGTGCTCCAGCTCTCGTTAGTTGGCCAGGTAAGATTCCAGCGGGTAGTGTGGGTAACGGCATCTTTGATGGTATGGACTGGCTACCGACACTTGTTGCAGCTGCGGGTGGCCCTGCCGATCTGAAAGAGAAAATGCTAAAAGGTCACGATGGCTTTAAAGCACACCTCGATGGTTATAACCAAGTCGATATGTTGACGGAAAAAGGTGAGTCGAATCGTAAAGAGATTTACTACTACGAACGAGATAAGCTACAAGCGGTTCGAGTAGGAGATTGGAAGGCGCACTTCATCGTGCAAAATCACGGTTGGAGTGGTCCTAAAGAAGAGCTAAACGCCCCATTACTGTTTAACTTGCGCCGTGACCCGTATGAGCGAGCGGCCGAAGAATCGGGCATGTACTTGAAGTGGATGGGACAAAAAATGTGGGCATTTGGCCCGGCTCAAGCGGCGGTACAGCAACACCTAGCGACCTTCAAAGAGTGGCCACCTAAGACGCCAGAAACTCAGCCAGACAATACCGGTGGTGTGGGGAATTAGCGTACACTCACTTCCAGAACCTAAATAAACAAAGCTCAGCCCCTAAGTTTTAGAAACCTAGGGTGTTGGGCTTTTGTTTTGCTAAAAGAAAAAGGCTATCAGAAGAAGTGAACTAGTCCTCAAGAGGAAGCTGATAGCTGTTTTTCAACTCTTTTACTGAGATGTTGGACTGAATCGCACTCACGCCTTTGACTCGTCTGATCGAGCTAATACGCTCAAAGTACTCTTCCAAATCTTTGGCCAACACTTGCACCATGTAATCGGCGCCGCCTGCAATGCAGTGACACATAGGAATCCAATCGGTTACCGCGACAAATTCTTCGAATGGTTCTGTGTTTTCAACTTCATGGTTACCCAAGGTCACAAGAGTAAAACCAGCCACATGAAAGCCTAATTTCTTACGATTCAGCTTAGCGGCGTAACCATCGATATAGCCAGTTTCCTCCATGCGTTTCCAACGACGCCAGCATGGGGTTTCGCTGAGGTTGACCTTCTCTGCGAGCTTGCTGTTGCTCATGCGTCCGTCTTGCTGGATATGCTCTAAGATGGCGATATCTGTGTCATCTAACACTTCTTTGGTGGATTCTTTCTGTTTCATGGCTATTTTAGAAAAGTCTTGCTCAAATTTGGATTAATATTAGCCTATATAGCAATTTAATTCCTAGTCGAATCTGTAAACTCTCCCCCTATAAATACTTTACTTATTAGGAGTGAGAGGAAATGAGCTCTCAATTAATGCTGGCGTTCTTGCTATTTTCAACATCAATAGCAATTACCCCTGGGGCAGGCAATATCGCATTACTTGGGATTTCAAGTCGTTATGGATTTGCTGCGACTTTACCTTTTATCTCTGGGAACGCTGTTGGCATCATCATCGTATTGGCGGGTTCTAGTGTCGGTTTGGTTAGCCTATTTACCCTTTACCCAGAGCTATACAACATTTTGAAATACGCGGGTGCGGCTTATTTGCTGTTCATGGCATGGTCGATTGCGAATATGCAGATCGAAGAAAGCACTACCGACAATCGTTCAGGTTTTATGTCTGGTGTGTTGGTGCAGGTGTTAAACCCTAAAGGTTGGATTGCTTCGTTAACCGTGTTTTCACAGTTCATTACTCCGAACGCAGATTACTTGATTCAAGTCGTGACTATTATCGCGGGTATGGTGATTACCGGTGTACCGTGCATGTTGGTGTGGGCGTATTGCGGCACCATGCTTAAAAAGTTGCTGCAATCACCAAAACAGATGATGTTTGTGAACCGTTGCTTGGGTGGAAGCTTAGCGATGGTGGTTGCCTTCATGCTTTATCAACCTGCATAAATCACAAAGAAAAAAACCACTCCTAAATCTATAGGAGTGGCGTCTAAATGTCGACTAAGTCGTTAACAGTAAAGAATTAAGTTAACAAATATTTAAGGAATTTGAGTTAAAAGCTTTGAGCTTTTCAGTGTAAAGGTTAAGCGGTTTCAGCCTCTTTAACTGGAGCTGAGTTACGAATTAGGTGGTCAAATGCACCTAAGCTTGCTTTTGCACCTTCACCCATCGCAATAATGATCTGTTTGTAAGGTACTGTCGTTACATCACCCGCCGCGAATACACCTTTCATTGATGTTGCGCCATGAGCGTTAATTTCAATTTCACCGCGTGGTGAAAGCTCAACTTTTGAACCTTTCAACCATTCGCTGTTTGGCATCAGGCCGATTTGAACAAAGATACCCGCGAGTTCTATCTGTTTAAGTTCATCGGTGTTGCGGTCTTTGTATTCCAGACCGGTTACACGGTTGCCATCACCAATTACTTGCGTCGTTTGCGCCATCTTGATGATTTCGATGTTTGGTGTTGCGTTTGCTTTGTCGATAAGCACTTGGTCGGCACGCAGTGTATCTGCAAATTCAAGTACGGTTACGTGTTCCACAATACCCGCTAAATCAATTGCCGCTTCAATACCTGAGTTACCACCACCGATAACCGCTGTTTTCTTACCTTTGAACAATGGACCGTCACAGTGTGGGCAGTAAGCGACGCCTTTATTGCGGTACTCTTGCTCACCCGGAACGTTCATTTCACGCCAGCGAGCACCGGTACTTGTGATAACCGTGCGAGCTCGTAATGTTGCGCCGCTCTCTAGCTCAACGTGGATGTAACCGTCTTCAGTGTCTTCTGCCGCAATGATGTTTGCAGCGCGCTGCTCAGTCATCACTTCAACACCGTACTCTTTTACGTGCTCTTCAAGGCTTGCCACTAACTTAGGGCCGGTGGTCGCTTTCACTGAGATAAAGTTCTCAATCGCCATAGTGTCCATCACTTGGCCACCGAATCTGTCAGCAACCACACCTGTGCGAATGCCTTTACGTGCAGCATAAATTGCCGCTGAAGAACCTGCAGGGCCGCCGCCCACAACCAATACATCAAACGGTGCTTGTTGGTTTAGGTTTGCTGCTTTCTTTTCCGCTGCGCCTGAATCAACCTTGTTAAGGATTTCAGCCAGTGACATACGGCCTTGACCAAATAGCTCACCGTTAATGAATACGCTCGGTACTGCCATGATGTCGCGAGACTTCACTTCGTCTTGAAATGCTGCGCCGTCGATCATGGTTGTCTTAATCAGAGGATTAATCGCCGACATCATGTTGAACGCTTGAACTACTTCTGGACAGTTTTGGCATGATAGCGAGATGAAAATCTCGACATTAAGCTCTTGATCTAATTCTTTTACTTGCTCGATTACGTCAGCTTCAAGCTTGATAGGGTGACCACCACTATGAAGCAGTGCCAGTACCAGTGAGGTGAACTCGTGACCCATCGGTAAACCTGCGAAGCCAATCGCTGTACCTTTCTCTTGGTTCACCACCTGCATGATAGGGCTGCGAGTGCTTGCGCTATCATCGCGAGTCACTTCAATTTTGTCAGTGAGAGAAGCGATATCACTCGCCAGATCTTGAAGTTTGTTTGCGGTGTCGCTGCCATCCAGGCTAAGGACTAACTGAACATTGGTTTTTAGGTTTTCTAGGTATGCTTTTAGCTGCTGCTTCATTGCTTGATCTAACATAATCGTGCCTGCTCTTAAATTCTGTGTCTTGGTATTGACCAATACCTTCTTGCTGAAAAAGGAAAATAAAAAGGGGGCGCAAGTCGGCAAATATTGTGGTGTTTATGTTTTGAAAGGGTGGCGCGCGACTGCCCTTTAGGAGGGGGCCGAAGCGCGCCTGTAGAACCGTTTAACTGTTCTGTTTTACTTGTTCTTTCTTAGCTGTTCTTGTTTGAACTAGGCTTAGATTAAATCTTGCCTACTAGGTCTAGAGATGGCGCTAGAGTCTCTTCGCCTTCTTTCCATTTAGCTGGGCAAACTTCACCTGGGTGAGCGGCTACGTATTGTGCAGCTTTAACCTTGCGTAGTAGGTCTTCAGCGTCACGACCGATACCTTCAGCAGTGATTTCCATTGCTTGGATAACGCCTTCAGGGTCGATTAGGAACGTTGCACGGTCTGCAAGGCCTTGACCTTCACGCATAACGTTGAAGTTATTTGTGATGTTGCCTGTTTGGTCGCCTACCATGAAGTATTCGATAGTGCCGATTTTGTCAGAAGTATCGTGCCATGCTTTGTGAGAGAAGTGAGTGTCAGTTGATACTGAGTAAACTTCTACGCCGCGAGATTGAAGCTCTGCGTATTTGTCTTGTAGGTCAACTAGCTCAGTTGGACATACAAATGTGAAGTCTGCTGGGTAGAAGAAGAATACAGCCCACTTGCCTTTAACGTCTTGCTCAGTGATTTCTACGAATTCGCCGTTTTTGAATGCTGTTGCGTTGAATGGTTTGATTTCTGTGTTGATCATGATTTGACTCTCTTTCTAATTTGTAGTGTTTAACGCTATCCCGCGTCGATGTAGATATATTGCATTGCCACCGAAAATTAGTGAAATCGGACATTTCTATAGATTCAATAGGCGAATCCTATCTTCGAAAGGAAAAGACTATCGGTAAAAGCTATCAACAAAAACGATTAACAAAAGCCATCAAACATCAACAACTCCCAATTTAAGTAGCTATGCTCTTTAGGTTGTTCTCTACATTGGGCTTATCTCTATTGGTGTGTGTATCTATGTGTCTATGTAGGTAGGGTTCGGTATGGTTTCTTTGCGTGAGTTGAGTTGTTATATCAAACTGTAAATAACAAAAAATTATCATTAATATAAATTATGATAATTTCAGTTAATTAACGCATGTACCTATACTCTCTCCATCGAAACGAAACACCGAAGCTAGACTTCGAAAAGCACAGAATTTAAAACGAATTTGGAGCAAGTTATGAAAATGAATCACGTAGGCATCATGGTGGGTGACATGGACCAAGCAGTCGAGTTTTACACGAAAGCTCTAGGTCTAAGAATCGTAATGAACAACACCAAAGTGATGGAAGAGCGCGAATCAGCAATCGGCCGCATGTGTATCGCTGTGTTCGGTGAAGGCTTTAAAGGCTTCAACATTGCACACCTAGTAACATCTGATGGTATCGGTGTTGAGCTGTTCGAAATGGTTGACCGTGAAGAGCGTCATAATGTTGATTTCTCTCGCTTAGGCATTTTCCACTTCTGTCTACAGCTTCCAAAAGAGCAGTTTCATTCAGCTATTAAGCGCGTTGAAGAGTTTGGCGGTAAGGTACGTATGGACATTCACCGTTACCACCCAGAAGACGAATTAAAACAAGCACAAATGGTTTATCTAGAAGACCCGTTTGGCAACCTATTCGAGTTCTACTCTCACTCATACGAAGATACGTACGCGACTGATTACGAGTAATAGACGCCATCTACCTGTCGTAAGGTAGAAAACCGAAACACCCCCTAAAGAGGATTGGTAGAGATACCAATCTTTTTTTTGTGTCTGCGATATTGAGTGGAAGGTTACGGATAAACCAAGTCAAAGGAGTGCTTTGTGCTCTTCGTTGCACTAAAACAAGCCGACAGTGTTGCTCTATAGTGCAGCACTGGCTAAAGATGAAACTTAACTGATTGATAAGTATGATGTTAAACCATTGGCATATATGTTGCTCTATTGTCTTTATGTAAATTGTATACAATAAAAAATACATAAAGGAAGTCACATGGAACAGAACAGTGAATTGATCTACGGATTAGACGATCGACCATCAGTTAAAGCAGCCAGTTACGCAGCGTTGCAGCATGTATTAGCCAGTTTCGTTGGTATTATCACGCCCACACTCATTATTGGCGGTGTGCTTGGGTTGGGTGAGCACATTCCTTATCTGATCAGCATGGCACTCATGGTGTCTGGGGTCGGTACCTTCATTCAAGCGAGAAAAATAGGGCCAGTTGGCGCAGGGATGATCTGTGTCCAAGGAACCAGCTTTGCGTTCTTGGGATCTGTATTAGGTGCAGGTTTTCTGGTTAAAGCGAATGGAGGCGGGTCGGATGAAATGCTTGCTACCATTTTCGGTGTCTGTTTCTTTGGTGCATTTGTTGAAATCGTACTATCGCGCTTTATCGAAAAACTCAAAGTCGTTATCACGCCCGTTGTGACTGGAATCGTTATTACGACGATAGGTATCTCTTTGATTAAAGTCGGTGTTACTGATATTGCGGGTGGCGTTGGCGCAGAAGATTTTGGCTCTGGAAGCAATCTGATGTTAGGTGCAATTGTGCTCGGAACCATAGTGGCACTTAACCTAAGCAACAATACTATGGTTAGGCTGTCGTCTATTTTGGTCGGTTTAGTTGTAGGGTGGGGCGTTGCTATTTTGATGGGCAAAGCACCCATGGTTTCTTTTGCATCTCAACCGTTATTGAGTATCCCAGTCCCGTTTAAATATGGTTTCGCTTTTGATTGGCAAGCCTTCCTACCTATTGCGTTTATTTACTTAATTACCGTGATTGAAACAACGGGTGACCTTACCGCTAACAGCATGTTCTCAGGGCAACCAGTTAAGGGGCCGAAATACATCAATCGACTCAAGGCTGGCGTGCTAGGTGACGGCGTGAACTCGCTTATCGCAGCAGTATTCAATACTTTTCCAAATACAACTTTCAGCCAGAACAATGGTGTGATTCATTTTACTGGAATCGCGAGTCGCTACATTGGCTACTTCATCGCAGCCATTCTTTTTCTGTTGGGGCTATTTCCCATCTTAGGCGCGGTATTAATGACGATTCCAAAGCCAGTATTAGGCGGGGCGACATTGGTGATGTTCGGTACGGTTGCCGCAGCGGGTATCAAAATAATCGCGAACGAAAAGCTGGATCGCCGCAGAATCATGACGATTGCTATCTCATTAGGTTTAGGGCTTGGGGTAATGCTAGTGCCTGACTTGTTGAAAGAAGCACCCAAGCTAGCGCAAAGCATATTTGGCTCACCTGTAACCATGTCTGGTATTGCCGCGCTTGTGATTACCGGGTTGATGTCTTTGGTGCCTGAAACAAAAGCCAAGCAGATTTCGAACGTCGTACAGACCAGTAAAGCGTAACGGGCTTCTTCGTGCTGAACTAAGGATGTTTAACTAGAGCCACATGACATATGTGGCTCTCAACTTTAACTTATTGTGTGACGTGTTGGCATCTCACTTAACTTGGTAAATAACATAAAATTATCATTAATATAAATTATGATAATTTCAGTTAATCGTCGTATCTCCATATACTCTCTCCATCGAAACGAAACACCGAAGCGAGTCTTCGAAAAATACAGAATTAAAGAGAATTTGGAGAAAGTTATGAAAATGAATCACGTAGGCATCATGGTTGGCGACATGGACAAAGCAGTCGAGTTTTACACAAAAGCGCTAGGTCTAAGAATCGTAATGAACAACACTAAAGTGATGGAAGAGCGCGAATCAGCAATCGGCCGCATGTGTATTGCAGTATTTGGTGAAGGCTTTAAAGGTTTCAACATTGCTCACCTAGTCACTTCAGATGGTATCGGTGTTGAGCTGTTCGAAATGAAAGATCGTCAAGAGCGTCATGAAGTAGATTTCTCTCGCTTAGGTATCTTTCACTTCTGTCTGCAGCTTCCAAAAGAGCAGTTTCATTTAGCGATTAAGCGTGTTGAAGAGTTTGGCGGTAAGGTTCGTATGGACATCATGCGCTACCACCCAGAAGACGAACTAAAACAAGCACAAATGGTTTACCTAGAAGACCCGTTTGGCAACCTGTTCGAGTTCTACTCGCACACATACGAAGACACGTACGCGACTGATTACGAGTAATCGCGTTACTACCTTCCATAAGGTAGATAAACCGAAACACCCCCTAAAGAGGATTGGTAGAGATACCAATCCTTTTTTTGGTGCGCCGAGC
>NZ_JBFRLK010000027.1:0-16752 GCF_041469805.1 Vibrio sp. 10N.286.48.C11
GCTTTAACTGATCGGCATTAATGCACATGCATCGGTTTTTTATTATCTGTTACTTCTAACTTCCATTACTTCACGAGCAACAGCTTAGAACACAAGTTGAATGACTTTTTCGGCAAGTGCTTCATCGTCGTCTTCACTTAATCCGCTGACACCAATAGCGCCAATCACCTGCCCATTTAATTCAATGGGAACACCGCCTTTAAAGCCAGTGATCTTTGGGTCAGTCCAGTAACTTAAGTCTTTACCAGTTTCTCTCGCCCAAGCACCTAAGTTACCGCTTGGCTGTCTATCTCTTGCAGATGTATAAGCTTTGTTCTGTGCTAACAATCCGGCTTGAACACTCACATTATCCATGCGAATAAACGCCAGTAACTCACCGTGCGTATCACACACGCTCACCGCGATTGCTTGTTGATTACGCTCAGCAATGTCTAGAGCGTTAGACACCAGTTGTTGCGCGATCTTTTGATTCAACATATTCATTCCTTATGGCAGTGCTTGACCACGTGAGTACACGTATAGGTTGTACCACTCTTCACGAGACAGGTTTATCTGAGTCGCGACTGCCGAAGCTTTGATTCGCTCTAGATTTGTGGTGCCAATTACAGGTTGGATACGAGCAGGGTGACGGAGCAAAAATGCCAACACAATCGCTTCACTTTCTACGCCATATTGGTTCGCTAACTGAGCCACGTAGTGCGCTGTCTTTTTCACGTTTTCATGTTCTGAATACAAACCTTGCTCAGCAAATCGGCCTTGTGCCAAACAGCCCCAAGCTTGCAGTTGGATGTTATTCAATTGGCAATGTTCAAGAGTGCCTGCGGCGAAGTCTGATTGATGGTGCCCTTGCGAGTTAATCATCACCCCATCATTCAACCAATCCAATTTGGCTAAGCTCATCTCAACTTGATTCGCGACGATGGGTTGCCCAAGCGCAGATTGCAGGTACTGAATTTGATGGCTGTTCATGTTCGACACACCAAAATAATCGACCTTACCTTGCGCTTTTAAGTTCTCTAACGTTCTTGCTAGCTCATCGAGTTCCATCAAAGGATCAGGGCGGTGCAATAACAGCACATCAAGCTTTTCAGTATTCAATCGATTGAGAATACCGTCTACCGATTGGCCTACCCAATCAGCCGAGAAATCATAACGACCAACATTGCCCTCGCCTTCAAAACGAATCCCACACTTAGATTGAATGAACATCTGTTCACGCAGATCAGGCGCTTGTTGTAATGCTTGACCAAAGGCTTGCTCAGCTTTGCTGAAGGTATAGATATCCGCATGGTCGAATAAGTTAATGCCCGATTCTAGTGCGGTGCCGATTACGCTTCGTGTTTGAGCAACATCCGCACTCGTCACTGGATTATCATTCCAGCCACCACCTAACCCCATGCAGCCATAGGCAATTTGCCCAACATTCGGTAGATAATTTGATAATGGGATACGTTTTTTGTCATTCGTTTTGTTTGTAGATTCAGTGCTGTTCGTCATATCGATTCTCGCTTAGAAGATTTGCTGACCAGAAATATGCCTCTATCATATTGTTCTTTTTAAAAAACAGAATATGCTAGTTGCGAAATGATTGTTTGATATGACGAACAATAGATTGGTAGGAACGCGCGAATGAACGAACACAAAAGAATAGAACGACTGATCCTGTTTGTAGAACTTGCTCAGCAACTCAACTTTACCAAGGCAGCCGAAAAGCTCGGTATCTCTAAGAGCTACCTTTCTGAACAGATCAAACGTTTAGAGAACGATTTACAGTGCCCGCTTTTGGTCAGAACCACTCGCAGTGTTCGTTTAACCCAAGAAGGCGAACGCGCGTTACAACAAGGCTTAACGATTCGCTCGCAAGTCTTACAGCTTGAACGCAGTGTTTCTGAGCAACACGACATCGTCAAAGGCCTATTACGCCTCACTGCGCCAAAGATGTTTACTGAGGTATATCTATTCGATATCTGCCAACAGTTTAGGCAGCAATACCCTGAGATTCGTTTCGAGATAAACAGTAGCTACACCAACTTTAATCTCAATCAAGATGATATCGATATCGCGTTTCGTGCCACCAATACGCCACCTGACAACATGGTGGCGAAACACTTGATTAGCTATCAACATGATTTAGTCGCGACTCCCGGTTATCTTAACCAATTTGGTCGCCCTACCAATGTGAGTGACTTAAGTGATCATCAATGCTTAGCAACTCTGCACCAAACCGAGTGGCCTTTAAAATCGGTAAATATTGATGTGTCCGGCTGGCTTTCAAGTAATGACAACCACCTGCTTAAGCAACAAGCTATGGCAGGCAGTGGCATCATCCGTATTGCAAGTTACTACGTTGCGAAAGAGGTCGAACTGGGAGAATTAGAGCGAGTGCTGCCTGATGAATGTCTGCAACAAGGCAACAGTATTTATCTGTTCTATCCGCAAGTTATTTATCCGGCAAAGAAACACCAAGTGTTCGTTAAATTTGTTCAGAATTACTTTGAAAGCTTAAGTCGATAAAATGATGCACAGCTCACTAGGGCTTGTTGGTTTCATCTGGCCAACATATTCGTCGTAGCGAGCTCTACTTCAACCTCTTCGGCTGAATGTGATACCAGTGAAAGTCGACTATATGGCCGATCTACTTTCAAGCCTACTCGTCCTAGTTCTTTTATTTTTTCTTGCTCTTACATTTACATTAATACCTAAGCATTCACTCTACGAATCGTTTTTTATTGACTTAAAAATGAAATCATAACGACACACTAATTTGCGTAACTTAGGGTGCAAATAGGCAATCAGATTACAGTGCCTATCAGGAGGATGTATGAAACCAAATCGATCTACGGTACTCACTGGACATGTAAAACACTGCCCATGCTGCTCTACCGAACTGGTCATCAAAGACCACATTCACGTTTGCCCGCGCAATGAAATTGGCGACTGTTACTTCGATGGCTATGACCAACACGAACAGCGCGCTAATACCGATTTTATCGATCATGCAAGTGCCAATGATAGCCTTGTTTACGGCATGTCAGAACACTAAGCTTTATTCAAGATTTGTTGAAGTCATTTCGCGCCAAAAAAAATGCAGCGCCAATCGAGTGATTGTTCGCTGCATTCTTAGATCCTGTAAACTTAGCTAACCATTAAAATGGAGCTAGGTAAAACGGATTACCACATTAGATCATCTGGGATCACGAAGTCTTTGTACGGGTCATCTTCGTCTACTTCGTCTGTGCTACCTGCCTGCGTATCAACGATAGATTCTTCGTCGCGCATAGCAATCTTGTTCGCTACTGCTGTTGGAATAACAACATAGCTCTCGCCTTGACGAGCAATACTTAGAATGCCTTTACTTAGTTGCTTTTGAGTCAGCTCTTCTACGTAAAGATATTTAACTAGCGTACCGTCGGTGAAGTTGTATTTGATCTCACCGTTCTTCTGTTCGATCTTGTTCATCTCAATCAGTTGCTTCACTTGAGCTTTAATTTCTTTGCTCAACTGTTGTTCTTTCAACTGTTGGTTTAGCTCTTTGTCTTTCGCTTGCTGCGCCAGTTTAGTTTCTTCAGCTGCCGCTTTTGCTTCACGAGACTGAACGCGAGACTTTTTAGAGCCTTTCTTCGCCTTCTTTAATTTTTTCTCATTTACCAAGCCAGCTTTAAGCATCTGCTCTTGGAGTGTTAACTTTGCCATGACTTTCCCAGTTCAGGATTAAAAACGGCACTATCATACCTGTTTTTGAGGTTTCTGTTTACTGAACAAGAGTAAATTACAGAACAATCGCAAAATTTATGCTGATAGCTCTAAGCTGTGTCCATATTCCCTTCTTGTTGCTCACAACCTCCACTTTACCGCGACACACAGTTTTCACTTAAGCACGCCAATATTGGCTGTTCCACCGACTCGAAAGCATTAACTGACCCTATTATTCGCGCGCGTACCACTTATCATTCCGATAAGACAATATGTTAATTTTCAATGGTTAATCAATTTTATAAAACCTTGGCATATATCTCATATTTGAATAAATGCCATAGAGTTATAACTCCAATATAATAACTCTTGACTACGTTATTCTAGACATCAATCAATAAGGATAACGTAAACGATGAAAACTCAATGGACTTGGTTAGCTGCACTTGTGGCATCCACATCAATCGCTTCGACCTCTGCGATCGCAGACACCGACGTGTATCTCACCAATAACACCAATCAAGTGATGACCATTCAAGCCAACCACACTGGTATCGACCTGCTTCAACTTGGGGATGAGTGGCAACAGCATGTTGAACAGATTGCTCCTTGGGAGACGAAGAAGCTGATCAGTTTTAACCGCTGGACTGGTGTGAAATCTGGGAAGACCTATGAGTTTGACACTGTGATATCGAACGCTGTGGGCGAGAGTGTCACGCTCAACCAAACCATGAAGGGACATTGGTATAACTCGACACTGCAACATGGTTTGAGTGCTGCAGACGTCAACCTAACATTGCATGACGATCGTAATATTCATCGCAGCACAACCGATGCCTTCGGGGTCAACGCAGAGCTAGCCCTCAAAGCCGATTCTACAGCGCGCTACGATGATATTTATTACACCATCACCCCTCCAAAAGTGGATGAGCAACCAGAGCCGGATGCCAATACACTCAAGGTCATGACCTACAACATCTGGGCGCTGCCTGCCATCGCTTCGCATATTGGTGATCGCTACGATCTTATCCCTCAATACGTAAAAGGCTACGACGTGTTGGCGCTGCAAGAGGTGTTTGCTAACGGCAGAGATGAATTCTTGCGTGAACTTGCAAAAGAGTACCCGTACCAAACCAAAATGCTCGATAAAGATGGGATTAACATCTATGACGGTGGCGTGGTCATTGTGAGCCGCTACCCTATTGTCAACGAAGCGCAATACGTGTTCCCTGATTGTACAGGCACAGATTGTTTCGCTGATAAGGGCGTGAATTACGCTGAGGTCATCAAAAATGGTCAGGCTTACCATGTGTTTGGCACTCACACCGCGTCGTTCGATACGGATACCGCTCGTGACTACCGACAGCGTCAATTTAAACAGATGCCTCAGCTTGCTCAATCACTGGAAATAGCAACCTCAGAAACGGTTATTTACAGCGGTGACTTCAATGTGAACAAGCTGAAGTTCCCAGGCGACTACCAACAGATGTTTGCTAACCTGCAGGCTGATGAACCAACCTACTCTGGTTACACCGCGTCTACCTTTGACCCACGCATCAACAACTTTGCGGGCGAACCTATGTCGGGTGGTGAGAATGTTGAGTATCTCGATTATGTGTTAGTAAGCTCGGAATATGCAGCCAAAACGCATAACGACAATCGCGTGGATGTTCCAAGATCAACAAGCAGTGAATTATGGAAGCACTACAACCTTTCAGACCACTTCCCTGTTAGTGCCGTGATCAAGTAACTCGGTGAACCCATAATGCATCGAGTTATATTAATCCTAATGCTCGTCTTAACGGCGAGCATTATTGGCTATTCGTGGTCATCAAAAACGAACGAAACAGCGCTATCTTCTGCTCAACACACAGAACCTAAGCCGCGTGTTTCTACGACAACTAATGACGATAATTCCACGCCTACTGCAACCGCTAGTTCGGAAAACTCCGCATCGCACAGCAATCAAGCCCAAGCTGGAGCACTGGACGGTAAAATTCTTGCTGAAAACTTGAGTGAGCTTGAAGGCAAGGCTTTGTTCGATGAACTCGATGGGTTCTGGAAGCTTTGCCAACAACGTGATGACTGCGCAGAGCAACTCGCACGATTGAAATCAGAATTGCCGGGCATATGGTTTGAGTTACTGAGCGACTATCCGCAGCTATCGGCTGACTGGCAATTAACACAAAGCACTATCCCACTTGAATCCATAGAGACTCTTGAAGATCGTGTTGCCTTATTCAAGCAATCTGCACAACAAGTATGGGGAGAGTTGGCCCACCAGCTATTCGCTGACCAGTTTGCTCATCTGGATTTTACGCTTGACGCTAACACCCTTGAAAAGAACGAAGCGAGCCAGTTTTTGGCCAACTATCAAGATTTGCTTAGTGAATGGCAAAACAATACGGGCACGTTAAACGCCGAAACACAGCTTCAAAAATATGAACTGGCAGTATCTTTGATACCCAGCAGCTATAGCCCTGCTGAAGTAGCATCAGTCAAAGCCGACCTTCAAGATGCCTACTTAGATGAAGCGCAGGCCAGCAACATTGCCGCGCGAGAACAACAAGTCGCACAACAGCAACAAACCGTGATGAGTTATCACGAGCAACTGGATCAGCTCAAAGCGACCTTAGACTCTCAGCGCTCATCAAGTTATGCCACTTGGACTCAACAAGATTGGGACAGTTATTATCAACAGCAAGTCACCGATTTCAGGGAGCAGTTCTTTAGCAAGTAACGCCTTAACTTAAACCATCACGAAACTGAGCGGGCGTTTTATTGAGCCAACCTTTAAACGCCCTTCTGAAATTTGCAGGGTCGCTATAACCGAGCCTTTCACCGATGTCATCAATGCTCATGGTTGTGCCGAGTAATAGCTCTTTGGCCAGCTCCACTCGAACTTCGGTAAGCAATATTTGGTAACTGGATTCATGGGTCACTAGCTCTCGCCTGAGTGTACGAGAGCTACAACCAAACTCATCCGCGAGTTGTTCAATATTCGGGAAATTACCTGCGGTTTGATAAAAGATCGTTTTGATCTGATTAGTCAGCAGATGCTCAGAGTCCAACGTTTCGACTATCGACTGGCAAGACGCAAGATAGCGCTTCAGTGTCGCTGCATCATGAGTCAATAAGGTTTGCGACAAAACCGATACATCAAAACGCAGTTCACAATGGCTCTGCTCAAAAACTACAGGGCACTGGAAACGATCGTCATAGAGCTTGGCGTAATTAGTGCGTGTATAAGGCAAAGCCAAAATATGAATATCCAACTCATGACCAGTCAGCTCTTTGAATAAAGAGACGATTGAACTCAAGAAATATTCACTGCAGAAAGGAAGCAGATCGCCCACTTCCAAGGTGTTCTCAATCTGAATCACTGCATGCTCGGAATCTAGAAACAATTTAACCGAGAAAATAGGACCGTTCAGGCGCAGATATTTAAAGCCCGACTTGATGGCCTCCCCGACATTTTGACTGGTCGATAGCGCATAACCCAACACACCAAAGTGGCTCAAGCTAGCGTGTTCCCCCAGCCAAAGCCCTAAGCCATCGTGAGGAAAGCTCTGATTCACCACGCTAAATAACGCTAGTTTATCAGCGTAAGTCAGCTTTCCATTCGGGTCTCGCCAATCTATGTTCGGCAAACCCACATCATTGAGTAGCCTTTCAATATCGATACCTCGTTGCTCTAGCGTATTCAACAGCAGCGCGATATCTAATGTACCCAACTGGTGCCTATGTCCGGTTGGCTTATACTCCGCGATAATCTCCAATCGTCTCTCCTTATATCGAGCCCATTCCCATCAACATGACTACTCAGCCTTAACAACACATGCTGACAAAATCGTGATTGGTAACGCGCTCTTGTCCGAATATGACCTCCCAATTCTACGCTACTCATCGCACAATGGCTTTAATTGTTAAAATAATGTGAACCATCGCAATGATAAAAACCAACCCTGCCCCACACAGTTTGATTGATTCTAATGGTCAGCCGATCATTGGGCATTTCGATGGCATCCTTAAACACCTAAACATCGAGAACTTTGACTACCGAAACTCGATGGATTCAAAAGCAAACCCTTGGCAGAAGCACTTCCACTATAAGCAATTCCAGTTTGTCAGCATCGTCACCGACACACACATTATCGGCGTCGCTATCGCGGATATTCGCTACTTAGGCTCGGCATTTTGTTATCTGTACGACATAGAAAACAACCATCTGCAAGAGTCATCTTGGTTGAGGCCATTAGGGTTTGATAAGCATGTAACGCCTTCACCATTTGAAGGAAAGACAAGCATTGCAGATCAAAGCATTGCTTTCTATATCGAGGGCGGACAATGGCGAGTTCGCTTGAATACGAAATTCATCAAGGCCGATATTTCTTTAGAGCCTGAAACCGACAGCTTGCCCATGGCGATGTGCAGCCCAACGGGTTATTCAGGTTGGACTTACACCCAAAAGCACAATGCTTTGCGCATCAGCGGTGAAATCCAAATCAAGGGAGAATCACTCGTTCTCGAACAAGCTCGTGCCGGTTATGACTTTTCAGCGGGTTACATGAGACGTGAAACCAGTTGGCGCTGGGCAAGCATCAACACGCAATCCAATGGGACAGATATTGGCTTGAACCTCGCAGCAGGCGTCAATGAAACCGGAGGCTGCGAGAACGTTTTATGGATCAATGGAACTCGGCACTTACTTAACCCGGTACAGTTTGCGTTTAGTCGCCAAGACACCAATTTACCTTGGCAGATAACATCACAAGATGGACGTATAAACCTGACCTTTACGCCCTTAAATAATCGCAGCGAAAAGCTCAATTTATGGCTGTTAAAAAGTAACTTTCGTCAGTTCATTGGTCACTTTTCTGGCTCGATTGAAGACAACAATGGAGTGACACATCAACTCGATGGTGTTCTTGGCCTAACAGAAGATCACTTTGCTCGCTGGTAGCGAAATTTTGCTAACTGAATTTCAGGCGAGCAAGTCTAAGTAAACTTGATACTAAGAACGCGTATGGCGTCTCAACAAGGATAAAACATGAATATCGACGCATTAATCAATTACCCAGAATGGCTACTGCTGGTATTAGCGCCCTTGTTCGTGGTGTGCATGTTGGCTGAGTATTTTATCGGTCAGAAGCAAGGTCGACTGCCTGATAACTCCAGCTATAAGCTTTCAGAAGTGATGTGTAATTTCACGCTGGCGGGAATGCATCAACTCTCCGATTTGCTCACCGGGTTATTGGTCGTGCAGCTGTATCTCTGGATGTTTGGTTGGCGCTTAATGGACATTGAAATGGGCGTGCTGAGTTTTGTTGTATTGATGGTGTTGCAAGACTTTTACTATTACTGGTTCCACAGAGCAAGCCATCGTGTTCGCTGGATGTGGGCAGCACACGTGGCACACCACAGTTCAGAAAGCATGAACTTCAGTACGGCTTTCCGTCAAAGCTTAATGTATCCACTTGCTGGGATGTGGCTTTTCTGGATACCGTTGGTCATCATAGGTTTTGCCCCTAAGTGGGTCATCTTTGTGGTGCTTCTCAATCTAGGTTTGCAGTTCTTCGTCCATACACAATGG
Source organism: Vibrio sp. 10N.286.48.C11 (assembly GCF_041469805.1). NCBI lineage: Bacteria > Pseudomonadati > Pseudomonadota > Gammaproteobacteria > Vibrionales > Vibrionaceae > Vibrio > Vibrio sp. 10N.286.48.C11. The sequence goes on from NZ_JBFRLK010000027.1 coordinate 9,287, forward strand.
ATACGAAGCTTGGGGCCACTTGAATACATCTTTAATACCCCTTCTCATCATCGAGTACATCACGGCAAAAACCCGCAATACATTGATAAGAACTACGCCGGCGTTCTTATTATCTGGGATAAGTTATTTGGTACATTCGAACCTGAAGTTGAAACTGTACGTTATGGCGTCACCAAACCCGTGAACAGTTTTAATCCGATAGTGGTCACCTTTCAAGAATGGAAGGCCATATTCAAAGATTTGAAGAACCGAGAGTTAACCATGAAGCAGAAAGTCCAGTTGATACTCTCGCCTCCATCGGATTAAACGGACGATAGACAGATTGTATTAACTAAGAAACCGCCTCAATTGGTTTCAAAACCTTCCCCACTGACTCGATTGAATAGTAAAGCACCGTTTTCCGGCAATTTATTTGTGATCTGGGTTGCACGCGTACCGCATACTATCAGATACTGAACAAAACTAACCTTCAGCCACAGTAAACGTTCCGCGCTTGCTGTTCAGGAAATTCAATGAGTTCAGATAATCAGCCAACCTACTTCTTTTTCGATTACGAAACATGGGGCGTTAGCCCAGCAAAAGACCGTCCGAGTCAGTTTGCGGGTGTTCGTACCGACCAAGATTTCAATGTTATTGGAGAGCCTCTGGTTATCTATTGCCAACCTCCCGCTGATTACCTCCCTGCGCCTGAAGCTGCACTGATCACCCGTATCACACCACAAAAAGCGGCTTCACAAGGTCTTCCTGAACCAGAGTTTATCGCTAAGATCCATGCTGAGTTAGCCAAACCAAACACCACAAGCCTTGGCTACAACAGTATTCGATTTGATGATGAAGTAACGCGTTACACCTGTTACCGAAACTTCATCGACCCATATGCGTGGAGCTGGCAGAATGGCAACTCTCGTTGGGATTTATTAGATGTAATGCGCGCTGTTCACGCACTGCGTCCTGAAGGCATTGTTTGGCCAGAGAACGAAGAAGGTTACCCAAGCTTCAAACTGGAACACCTATCTGTGGCAAACGGCATTGAACACGAGAACGCGCACGATGCGATGGCCGATGTTATTGCGACCATCGAGTTAGCGAAGAAGCTGAAAGCTGCGCAACCTAAGATGTTCGATTACCTTTACAACATGCGTCATAAGCGTAAGCTGAATGATCTGGTTGATATCGTAAACATGACACCATTAATGCACGTTTCAGGCATGTTTGGCCGTGACTGCAACTACACCAGCTGGATTGTGCCTATGGCTTGGCACCCAACCAATCAAAATGCGGTTATCGTGGTTGATTTAGCCAAAGATCCAAGCCCACTGTTAGAACTGGACGCTGATGAACTCAGAGAAAGGCTCTATACCAAACGCAGTGAACTGGGTGAAGACGAACTACCCGTACCCATCAAATTGGTTCAGCTAAACAAGTGCCCTATTCTTGCTCCAGCCAAAACGCTAACGGCTGAAAATGCTGAAACCATCGGTATCGATCGCCAACAATGCCTGAAAAACTTGGCACTGCTGCGCGAACACCCAGAGATCCGCGAAAAACTGATCGGCCTGTATTCACAAGAGCGCGAGTACGAAAAGAGTGATGATGTTGATACACACCTTTACGACGGTTTCTTTTCACCTGCTGATAAAACAGCGATGAACATCATTCGCGAAACTGACCCGAACAACTTGGCGGCTTTGGATATCACCTTCAGTGACGAACGAATTAAACCGTTACTGTTCCGTTACCGTGCGCGTAACTTCCCATGGACGCTCGACGAAGCTGAGCAATTGAAATGGGCGAACCATTGTCGTGAGTTTTATGAGTGCCGTTTAGAAGAGTACATGCTCAACCTTGAAAACCTCGCGCACGAACATGAAAGTGACGAGAAGAAAATGGCTATCTTGAAGGCGGTTTATCAATACGTAGAAAAGTTAGCTAGCTAATTCCATTATCAAGAGACGTAACACTTTGAAAGAAAGATTGATCCAACTGGTTTACTGCTTAATCTCCTTCACCTTAATCATAGGTGCACTTACAGCAGGTAACGCGTTACAGCACTTTTTGGATACCTCAATTCCAGGCAGTATTTTTGGCATGTTGATTCTGTTTGCCGCAATGGTGATTGGTATTGTGCCTTCGCATTGGGTACAGCCCGGTGCAAGTTTGATTATCCGCCTAATGATCTTACTGTTCGTTCCGATCAGTGTTGGGTTGATGGATCACTTCGAAATGCTCATCGCGAATGCATTGCCTATTATGGCGAGCGCGGTGGGTGGCACGCTCATCGTATTAGTATCTTTATCATGGTTCTTAGACCGCTTGCTGGCGAGAGGTAAATAATCATGTGGATTCTATTAACTATCGTGGTGTTTCTGTTTGCTCGCTGGGTAAGTCAAAAAGTAAACTCGCCGCTGTGTAACCCCCTGCTTATCAGCATTGGTATCATCATTCCGATTCTCACGTTCTTTAGAGTACCGTTTGAGACTTACTATGCTGACAACACTTGGATTACCTACATGCTGCAGCCTGCGGTTGTTGCACTTGCTTACCCACTTTATGAGCAGCTACCTCAAATCAGAGCCAACTGGCGCATCATTACCTTTGCGTGCACGCTAGGCAGTGTGATGTCGATGACAACAACGGCAGTGATCGCAGTAGCATTTAAAGCGGACTTAACTTTGATTGCGAGCTTGTTAGGCAAATCAGTCACCACGCCAATTGCAATGGAAGTATCGAGCCATTTAGGTGGTGAAGCAGCGATTGCGGCAATACTGGTATTGATTGTGGGTCTATTTGGGGCAATTTTTGCTTACCCAATCTACAACCTCATTGGTATTAAGAGCCCGATCGCCCGTGGTTTAACCATGGGTACCGTGTCTCACGCTTTAGGCACCGCGACTTGTGCGGAAAAGAATCAGGAAGATGCAGCATTCAGTTCTTTGGCTCTTGTGCTTTGTGGCGTCATTACCTCAATCATCGCACCGAGTATATTTTCGCTCGTGGTTTGGTTCTACTCTTAACCTAAACGATCACTACGCGATTCAGCCCAACCAGAATGCTGTTTATTACAGTGTCTGTTTGGGCTTTTTATTCGCATTTATTTAGCAATAGCAGTCAAGTCACGGTCTTTTACGAGCAATAAGTGCGATATCAGCTGTATAAATGGCTCTTGTAATCGATTTCAAGTGTGACCTCACTCTAATTATGCAAACCAATGTAACAACAACAACGCAGTAGTGATAAAGGTCACAGAAAATTCCTGAGCATTGCATAGAATTAAAGCCTAAGGTCAATTAAGGATTCAACATGAACAGTCGTATTACCCTGGCGCTGGAAAGTGCTCCAACAGCAATCAAAGCACTTTTGAGTGACATCGTATTAGCAGACAACTTTGACGCGACATTGTCTCCAGAACAATTTGCTAGCCTACTGCAAGCAAGTGGTCTAGCGGATGACGAGCTACGTATTGCGCTACTTCCTTTTGCCGCAGCGTATTCTTACGCTCCGTTATCTGACTTTTATGTTGGTGCTATCGTGCGTGGTTTGTCTGGTACTCTGTATTTTGGTGCAAACCTTGAAATCGCTGGTGCTCAACTTGGTCAAACCGTTCACGCTGAGCAATCTGCAATCAGCCACGCTTGGATGAAAGGCGAACTAGGTATCTCAGATATCACCATAAACTTCAGTCCTTGTGGTCACTGTCGTCAATTCATGAACGAACTGACCACAGCAAAAGAACTTAAAGTTCAGCTTCCACAACGTGATGAAATGTCTCTGCAAGAGTACCTACCAGACTCATTCGGCCCTGCTGATTTAGGTGTGACGACTGGCCTAATGACTAAGCTTGATCATAAGTACACGACCGAAGAAACAACGCCTATTGTTGTAGAAGCGCTAGCAGCACTAAACCGCAGCCATGCTCCTTACACCAAAAACCTAAGTGGTGTTTCACTGCAATTGACGTCGGGTGAGATTTTCACCGGTGCTTACGCTGAAAACGCAGCGTTCAACCCGAGCTTACCTCCTCTACAAGTGGCGTTGATTCAACTTAAACTGGCTGGCTTCGATTTTGAACAGATTGAAAGTGCAGCGTTGGTTGAAATTGCCGAAGGTAGCATCAGTCACCTAGCGGATACGCAATCTACATTAGAAGCGATTAATCCCGACATTCCAGTGACTTACTTAGCAATCTAAGTACATCTAGTTAACAATAATTTAAATAAGCAGCCCTATTTAACGGGGCTGCTTTTTTTATACTTGTAATTAACGTAGCAACTTGCGCAAACGTTTGCTTTTGTCATTTAAATAAGTATGATCACCCCGTTTTCAATCAATCGTTTAAAAGATCGGAAGGAATTTCTATGTTTGGTACCGCTACTCGTGAAAATGCTACTCGTGTACTTCTATTAGGTTCAGGTGAACTCGGCAAAGAAGTTGCTATCGAGTGCCAACGTTTAGGTTTGGAAGTTATTGCTTGTGATCGTTATGCAGACGCACCAGCAATGCAAGTTGCACATCGTAGTCATGTATTAGACATGTTAGACGGCGATGCACTGCAAGCAGTCATTGAACTTGAAAAACCAGATTATGTGGTTCCTGAAATTGAAGCTATTGCCACCAGCAAGTTGGTAGAGCTGGAAGCGCAAGGTTTAAATGTCGTTCCCACTGCAAATGCGACTAAGCTAACGATGAACCGCGAAGGTATCCGTCGCCTAGCTGCAGAAGAGCTAAAGCTGAGCACTTCTCCTTACCGCTTTGCAGACACCTTTGAAGATTTCTCAGCCGCTGTTGAATTCGTGGGCATGCCTTGCGTTGTTAAGCCAGTAATGAGCTCTTCAGGTAAAGGCCAAAGCGTTATCAAAACAGAGGAAGACATTCAGAAGTCTTGGGACTACGCACAAGAAGGCGGTCGTACTGGCGCGGGTCGTGTAATCGTTGAAGGCTTCATCGACTTCGATTACGAAATTACGCTACTTACCGTTCGCGCAGTCGACGGTGTTCACTTCTGTGCGCCTATCGGTCACCGCCAAGAAGACGGTGATTACCGCGAATCATGGCAGCCACAGGTCATGTCTGACAACGCACTTAAAGCGGCGCAATACACGGCAGAGCAAGTGGTTAACACATTAGGCGGTCACGGCATCTTTGGTGTTGAACTGTTCGTTAAAGGCGACCACGTGATCTTCAATGAAGTCTCCCCTCGCCCACATGATACTGGCTTGGTTACTCTGATGTCTCAAGACTCATCGGAATTTGCACTACACGTACGCGCATTTACAGGTATGCCGATCAAATCAATTACTCAGTATGGCCCTTGTGCCTCTGCCGTAATCCTTGGTCAAGGCACATCAACGAATATCCGCTTTGAAGGCCTTGCAGAAGCGCTAGACGCACCACAAACGCAAGTTCGCTTGTTTGGTAAGCCTGATATCGATGGTCGCCGTCGTCTTGGTGTGGCGCTTACTCGTCGCAACAGCACTGAGACAGCGATTGAAGATGCAATTGAGAGCGCGTCAAAAGTAAAAGTGATTTACTAACCTGCTATTCAATTCTGAACAATCACGAGTTCAAATCTGAACCATAAAAAGACGGGCTATCGAGCCCGTCTTTTTGTTGGTGTTATCTGTTCGCTTAACTAAGCAGACTGAACTTAAGCGTCTGACTCAATCAAATACACTTCTTCACAGAAGCGAGACAAGCCTTTCTTAGCAATCTTCGGATGTTCATCGTTCGCTATATCTTGATTCAACAATGTAATTTTGTATCCTGCAAACAATTGAGCAATCTCTAACTTAGGTACGCTAAACGGAGGCCCAGCCATTTCGCTTTGATCATAATCCAGAGTCACCAGAAGGATCTTACCGTCCGGTTTCAGCAGTTGTTTTAAGCGCTCTACGTACTGCACTCGCATCTCTTCAGGCAATGCGACTAAAGACGCGCGATCATAAATGGTATCGACAGGTTGGATTGGCGCTGAAAAGTAATCGCCCGTGTAGATGTTCAGTTCATCGAATTGGTAGAGCTCGTGCTGACCGCTAATTTGAGTCACAGTCGGGGTATAAAGGTGCTCTGCAAAAAATGCGCGAACCGCAATCTGGCTTAACTCGACACCTTGAACATCTTCATGCTTTGAAGCTAGCCAAATCAGATCTTCACTTTTGCCACAAAGTGGAACAAACACACTCTTCTCGTAGCTAGGCTCAGTCTTTTCCCAAAATTTAATCAGAAGTGGGTTTACATCTTCGAGGTGGAAACCAATTTGGTTGGCTGCCCATTTATTGTGCCAAAATTCAGGATTATTCATCTTTCGTTCATGTTAAACAGTCATAATGCAAGGGTACAGTATAGAGAGGTAAGAGCAACCTTAGCTTGGTTTAAAGTACTAAATTGATTTCGATAAAATCAGAAACTGGCTAAGTTCAAAGTTCTGATAATTGCGGAACTAACGGTTGGGTTATTTGGCTATATCTTCACATTTTAAAGCAATATTAAACGTTAGAATTGGTTTCTGTCTTAGCTAGCCTCATTTAATATGTAGTGAAATTAGTTAAGCTGTTTTTACTCTTGTGCGTTACTGGTTACCCCTTTTGACTACCCGTTTTTTGTAACCTTGTATTTTGGAGTTTGAATGAGTGTATTTCTCCGTACGACGGCCCTAATGCTTTTGGTATTGAGCCGAGCGCCTGCATTCGCAGCAGCACCTGTTTCAACAAGTTCAACAGATCAAACGCGCACTCCTGCGCAAAACCAAGTATCTTCAAACGTATTCCGTCATAGTTTGAGCGGCCTTTACGGCATCAAAGCCTTCGACTCACGCCCGACTCAGCCTTACACCGACTTCGATATTTTGTACAGCAAAGCGCATCAAGGCCAAGCTGAACTAGAAACTATCTGTAAAAGTACTGCCCTACTCACCAATTCTGAAGCGCTATTTGCTGGCGTTAAATCTCAAGCTCGCGCAGAAGAAAAAATCGCCCTTGAGCTTGATGGTGATGTGACAAAAATTACCGACTTAGCCCGTGCAACTATCATCGCGAACGATGTAGAGAGCTTGGTTGAAGTTTACGAAGCGCTAAGCCGTGAAGCAGACGTTGTTAAGCTGAAAAATAAGTTTAAATCGCCGGCTGACTCTGGTTACCGTGACCTTAACTTGTTGGTTCGTTTGCCTAAAACCAACATCATTGCAGAGGTTCAACTTCACTTAAAAGCGATTGCTGATGTGAAAAGTGGTCCTGAGCACGAGCTGTACGAAATTATCCAAGGTATTGAGCGTCACGCAATTGCAGAACATCGCCCAATCAACGATATCGAAGCGGCACAAGTCAATAGCCTACGACGCCAATCTTTAGAGCTTTACCAACAAGCATGGCAACCGTACATTACAACGCACATTAAAGCGGCTTAACACATAGATAGGCTATTCCAATAAACATCACAAGGGCTGCACTCGCAGTAATGCCGATCAGTTAAAG
>NZ_JBFRLK010000028.1:0-37705 GCF_041469805.1 Vibrio sp. 10N.286.48.C11
CTCTTAAGTGAACGGCATTAATGCATGTGCATCGGTTTTTTTGTTTAACGAGACTCAAGTGCTTGAATCAATCGAACCCATTAAGCGTTCGCTTGTTCCAGATCTTGTTGCTTGTCTTTCTTGCCTAATAGGCGGCTTGTGATCGTACCGGCTGTCATAGCACCAGATACGTTAAGCGCCGTACGTGCCATATCGATAAGTGGCTCGATAGAGATAAGCAGTGCTGCAATCGTTACAGGAAGGCCCATAGCAGGAAGTACGATAAGCGCCGCGAACGTTGCACCGCCACCTACGCCAGCAATACCGAATGAGCTCACTGTGATAATAGCAATCAGAGACAGAATGAAGTTGATGTCCATTGGGTCGATGCCAACTGTAGGCGCAACCATGACTGCTAGCATTGCAGGGTAGATACCCGCACAACCGTTTTGACCAATCGTCGCACCGAAAGAGGCAGACAGGTTAGCAATCGCTGGTGGCACGTTTAGCTTAGTGATTTGAGCTTCAACGTTCAGTGGAATTGTTGCTGCAGAACTACGAGACGTGAAAGCGAACGTCAGTACAGGCCAGATCTTTTGGAAGTACTCTTTCGGGTTTACACCAACAAAAGAAACCAACACACCGTGTACGACGAACATCAGTAGAATCGCAACGTAAGATGCAACGATGAAACCCAGTAGGCTGAGGATGTCAGAAGCACTTGATGTTGCAACTACCTTCGCCATTAACGCTGCGATGCCGTATGGCGTTAGTGCCATGATCATCTTAACTAAGCGCATAACGATAGATTGTGACGCTTCAACGAAAGTACGGATTGGAGATTCTAGTTCTTCTTTCTCTGCCATCACTTTACGAGCAGCGATGCCCGTTAGCACACCAAAGATAACAACCGCGATGATAGACGTAGAGCGAGCCCCCGTTAGGTCTGCAAATGGGTTAGTCGGAATAAAGCTGATCAGCATTTGTGGAATTGTTAGGTCTGAAACGCTACCGATGCGGCTTTCAAGTGTTGCGATACGTGCTGTTTCGCGAGCGCCTTCTGTTAAACCTTCAGCAGACAGGCCGAATGCTTGCGTTACAACAATACCAACAATCGCAGAAATCGCGGTTGTTGCTAACAGTACAGAAATGGTGATACCAGAAATCTTGCCCAGTGAGCCGCCTTTTTCAAGCTTCACTACTGCTGCAATCATTGAAACCAATACTAATGGCATGATCACCATTTTCAGTAGGCCAACATAACCACGGCCAACAATATTTACCCAGTCTAGTGTTTCGTTGATGACCGGATTGCCTTCACCAAATAACAGCTGTAGACCAAGACCAAATGCGCTACCAAATACTAAACCGAGTAAAACGAGGCGAGAAAGTGTGTTTTCTTTTTTCTGCTGTCCGTAGAGAAAAAAGAGGATACCAGTGAATACCGCTAAGGCAGCGATAGCTGAAAATGACATTTGTTTTCCTTATGAATCTCTTTAAATCGATAGGGCGCTTAGATATATGGGCGCAAATACTGTTAGCTACAGTAGCGACCTGTAACAAAACGTAAAATAAGGAAAAGTAATTTATTAGAACGATTAGTAATATCCACTCAATAGGATGGGTGGATATTCAACATTGTGATGAATAGGTGAGCTTTTTAGCGATATTTTGCCAATAAATTGAGCATGTCACTTGACGAGTAAATTTCGATATTTTGGAAATTATTTTCGAATAACCGGAACAACATTGCTTTGGCTACGTCTTCCGACTGAATAGGGCGTAGGTTTTTGAACTTACCAAGCATAAATGGAGACAGCAGAGGAAAGACACTTTGCAGGAGTTTTTCATCAGCTCTAGGTTCATCACGCTCACCCACCAGAGGCCCAGGGCGTGCGATGAAAAGCTGCTTGAAGCCAATACGTTTTAAATTTTGTTCCATTTGTCCTTTACAGCGAAGGTAGTGCGAATAAGAATCTGGTGAAGCGCCATAGCTAGAAACGACCGCTACGCGTTGAACCCCAAGAAACTTCATCGACTGTGCGACTTGGCTAACCAGTTCCACATCGATTTTGCGAAGCGCTTCTTTTGATCCTGCCTTTTTCTTAGTCGTACCTAAGCAGATAACGCCAAGATTAGGCGTCGCATTCGTGTCATCCCAACTGGTAACTTGCAGGTCGCTGTGAATGAGTGTGTGGAGCTTGTTGGAATCAAACTGTGAATCTAACGCTCGGCGAGATAGGGCATAGATATGATCAACGGCGGGTTCATCGATGAGCAACTTCATCACATGATGACCAATTAACCCGGTTGCACCAGCCACCACGACCGATGTTTTGTCTCCAGAAATGCTCATTTTAATCCCTTCTTCACTCCACAAGTGCTTGTTTAATATAAACAGTGTTTGAATTTTAAGCGAATAAAAGTTTGTTAAACGAGTGGTTAGTAGTATGTGGGGAGTCGCCTGTTTATGGAAAAAGAGATGATTTAGTTTGGCTCGACGCATAAGTACGGTCTGAAGCATAAGTACGATATGAAACATAATGGCGGTGGGAAAGATAAATGCGGTTTGAAACTTAAGTTAGGCGTTAAACATAACAAAGCCCGCTGGGCGACGGGCTTTGTTACTTTTCTTGCTTCTTACTAGGTAAAGGACAGTGGGATTTTCCTTACCTTTTTGCTAGCTTTCTTACTTGATTTATTTGGTTTTCTTTTACTTGAATTTGGAATCATTACACCTCCTAAATCGTTGTTCTGTTTTGTCTTTCAATCGATTGTTTTTCTTCGTGTAGCGTCAGTGTTGTGGGCATTCACTGTATGGGTACTTATCAATGGAGAGATTAATAAGTAATTTAGATAAGGCATAAACGATGCCAAAATGTAAGTTATTGATAAATCTATTATCAGTATTATTTGTGTTTTAGGGTTCGTCAATTTGACTGTCAATCTGAGAAAAAACCAGTGTGATCTGTTTAAATTAAGAACACTCTCTGCGGTTTCTGCCATATAGCCATAGATACAGCCTTGCTTAACACGTAAACTGAGTCGTAATTCACATAGACCAAGGACGTGCTATGAACCTCAAGCTTGATACTCTTGCTCCCACTCAGATTTATCACCTGATGACACAAACCGTTGTTCCTCGCCCGATTGCGTGGGCATTGACGGAATCTTCTGACCAAGAGTACAACCTCGCGCCTTTCTCTTATTTCACGCCTGTTTCTAGTAATCCGCCGTTACTGATGTTATCGGTTGGGAAGAAGCCGTCCGGCGAAATCAAAGATACCACTCGTAATACCCTAGAAACGGGTAAGCTAGTGATTCACATTGCTTCTTCAAGTTCTGCCGAAACCATGACGGCGACAGCAGCTACCCTTGAACATGGTGATTCGGAAGTCACCGCGAATAACATTGATCTGGTTGAATTTGAAGGCTTGTCTTTACCGAGATTGAAAGAGTGTGCGGTCGCTTTTGGATGCACCTTGTACGAAGTAAAAGAGGTTGGAGAAGTGCCACAAAGCCTTATCTTTGCTCAAGTCGAAACCGTGTACATTTCCGAAGATGTGATCGATAAAGAGAGTGAACGTCTTAAGGTTGATGCGTTGGCATTGGACCCACTGTCTCGACTTGGTGGCGGTGAATACGCGACGCTTTCTAATGTGTTTTCTGTCGCACGCCCTAAGTAGCAATACTTAAGTAGCAGCCCTATATCAACGTACCCAGAATAAGCGTTTTTAAAAACTATGTTAGATACCCAATACTCGCAGTACATCCAACACCGAATTGACCAAAAAACCAAGCCACTTGGCGCACTTGGCTTACTAGAAAAAGTCGCTCATCAATTGGCATTGATTCAGAGCCAAGGCAAAGAAGCTGCGGTTGAACACATCGAATTGAATAAGCCAAGTATCATCATTTTTGCTGGCGACCATGGCATTGCTGACGAAGGCGTGAGTATTGCCCCAAGTGCCGTCACACAACAGATGGTGTTGAACTTCTTAAGTGGTGGCGCGGCGATCAATTGTTTCTGTGCGGTGAATAATATCGATATCACGGTAGTCGACACGGGGATATTGTTGCCTGTGGAATCAGACAGTGACATGTTGATCTCTCAGCGCTTGGGTACGCGAACCAATAACTTTGCCAATGAAGCGGCAATGAGTTTAGAAACGGTTGAACGTGGGATTGAACTGGGTACAGAGCTTGTATCTAGAACCATTTCGAACGGCACCAATATCATCATGTTTGGTGAAATGGGCATCGGTAATACCAGCAGCGCATCAGCGATCTTAAGTGCATTAGCGAATCGTGCTGCAGCGGAGTGTGTTGGCCTAGGCACTGGCATCAACAATGAACAGCTTGCACGTAAAGTGGCTGTGGTTGAGCAAGGTGTCGCGCGTTGCAAAGGTTTAGAGCTTACAGATCTTAAAGATATTAAAGGGCTTAAAGATATTAAAGAGGTACTCGCACAAGTCGGTGGCTATGAAATCGTTCAAATGGTCGGTGCTTTCCTTGGCGCTTACCAAAACAAAACCCCAGTATTAGTCGATGGCTTTATCGTGTCGGTTGCGGCGTATGTCGCGACTTTAATTGAACCAAACTGCCGAGACTATATGATCTTCGCACATCGCTCTGAAGAGTCGGGGCACAAAATTCTTTTAGAACTGCTCGACGCTGAGCCACTGCTCGATCTTGGATTGAGATTAGGTGAAGGCACAGGTGCTGCGCTAGCTATGCCAATCATTCGTGCGGCAGCCGAGTTCTATAACAACATGGCGAGCTTCGAAAGTGCTGGAGTCACGGTTTAATGAGTGATGCACCAGAAAGATCGTTGAAAGATCGAGTTACTTATCAGTGGGAGCTTTTTGCACTGGCGATGGGTTTCTTTTCTCGCTTGCCAATGCCGAAGAATATGCCCTATTCATCAGAGCGAATGAACCGTTCGGGTCGTTATTTCTCTACGGTTGGTTTGTTGCTTGGCGTACTGTGTGGCGGTGTGCTCTTGCTACTCGATGCCATACTGCCGAGTGCGGTGGCGATCTTTTTGATGATGAGTTTTAGCCTGATGCTCACTGGCGCATTCCATGAAGACGGCTTGACCGATATGGCCGATGGTATTGGTGGCGGCATGACCCTAGAACGCCGTTTAACCATCATGAAAGACAGTCGAATTGGTACCTATGGCGCGTCTGCTCTGGTTATGGCTCTGCTGGGTAAGTGGGTGCTGTTGAATGAACTCGTGAGCATGACTGGACTGTTTATGGTTATCGTGACCAGTTATACCTTTAGCCGCGCGATTGCTGCATCGCTAATTTACGACATGCCTTATGTCAGCGATTTAGATACCAGTAAAAGTAAACCATTGGCCAACAAGCAAACCAAAGGTGAACTTACCTTCTTATTGCTTGTAGGCGTGCTGCCTAGCCTGTGGTTTGGTCTTGAATTCGCTTTGGTTTTATCTGTCGTCGCCTATCTGTTCAGAACAGGTTTCAAAAAGTGGTTAACGGCTCGAATTGGCGGCTTTACTGGGGACTGCTTGGGTGCGGCTCAACAGTTAATGGAGTTGCTGACTTACCTTGTATTCATTACTGCATTTTACAATGGCTTTCTATAACGGCTTCCTATGACCAACACGAATGAAACTATTCAAGCTAATCAAATTAATCAAGCAAGTCAGCGAAACAGCCATTTGGTATTGGGCGGGGCTCGTTCTGGTAAGTCTAGTTTTGCAGAGCAACAAGCATTATGTGCGCTTGAAGCATGTTCAAATGGACGCCTCAATTATATTGCGACAGCGACATATCTTGATGATGAAATGCGAGAACGAATCGCGCACCATCAACAACGTCGTGGCGAGCAGTGGATTGAGCATGAAGTACCCGTCGAATTAGCCGAAAAACTGCAGTCTTTTGAGAAAGAAGATGTGGTATTGATTGATTGCCTAACCTTGTGGTTGAACAACATCATCTTTGAACTGGGTGATGACGCAACTAATGAACAGGTTGAAGCCGTGGTTGAAGTATTGGTCAAAAGCGTCGAGCAAAGTCCGGCGCAAATTATCATGGTCTCTAACGAAGTCGGTTTAGGTGTGGTGCCGCTGGGTAAAGTGTCTCGCTTGTTTGTGGACAATGCAGGACGAATGAACCAAGCGCTAGCTCGCGTCGTTGAGCGCGTCACGCTGGTTGCTGCCGGATTGCCGCTGCACTTAAAACCATCTAATCACTTGCTTGATATTCAAGGCTAGGTCGCACACATGGTCAATGGAACAACCAAAAACATCTATTTGTTAAGACATGGCAAAGTCGAAGGAAAAGCTGCGCTCAATGGTTTATCTGATGTGTTGGTTAACCCAAACCTTCAACAACAGATTTGTGATGCGTTGGCTGAGCATGATATCGCTTTCGATGGTGTTATTACCTCACCATTAAGACGATGCAGTGACCTGGCAACCCTGTATGCAGAGCGCATGTCGGTGCCTTTGTCAGTCGCTCCTGATTTCCAAGAAATGAATTTCGGTGAAGTTGATGGTGTCCCATTTGATGAACTTGAAGACAAGTGGGCGATGTTAGACACTTTTTGGCAAGATCCCGCAAATCATCAACTGACTGGTGCGGAAAGTTTACAGAGCTTCCATGACAGAGTAACTCAAGCTTGGTCGCAACTTTTGAACAATCCAAGTGACAATCTATTGTTGGTTACTCATGGTGGCGTTATTCGAATGTTATTGGCGTATTGCCTTGATATTGATTGGAAAAATCCGAGCTTGTACTCGAAGTTATCGATAGAGAATGCATCAATAACCCATATTCAAGTCACTCAGTTTGCGCAGAGCTTTATCAGCGTTAAATCGATAGGGATACCTGTTCTCTGAGTGTTCAAAAAACACAGTTTAAGAATTAACAATCTATTAGAACTGTAAATAGAAATAGAAACAGAAATATAAATAGAAGTATAAAGCGGCGTTCACAGCCGCTATACCTGATTGGTATTACTACCTACGTGAAAGGAATTTAGTCATGACAACACCAAGTTGGGATCTAAGCATTGCTTATAGCGATCTTAATGATGCAAAAATCGAACAGGACATTGAACTCATTCAGCAGTGCATTGAGCTGTTGAACCTACACGTTGAAAAGCGTCACATTATTCTAGCGATGCAAAACGCGATTCAGACTTCTGAAGCGGCTGGCACGCTACTAAGCACGATCAACACCTTCGCTACCTGCCACGCATCGGTAGACGCAACGCACACAGAAGCCAAAGCACTGCTTGGTCGAGTTGCCAAACTGAACTCTGAAATGTCTCAAGCATTTAGCCCTTACGAAGACACACTAATTCATGCAGAACCAGAGTTTATTGATGCAGTATTAGAGCATGAGAGTGCGGACGTAGCAGGTCAACGCTTTGCGATTGAGAGCTCACGTAAATTAGCAAGCAGCCGACTCAGTGTTGCTGAAGAGCAGTTATTAGCAGCGATGAAGGTTGATGGTCGTGACGGATGGGGTCGTTTATACGATAACCTAACCGGATCTTTAAAACTGTCGCTAAAGCTGGACGGTGAAGAGGAAGCCCTAGGCTTTTCACAAGCCGCGAGCCTGTTGTACGGCAGCGAATTCGACAAACAAGAACCAGCATGGCGCGCGGTTCAAGGTGCGATGAAAACGCACCAAGAGTCTTTTGCTTCGATTCTAAATGCATTGGCGGGTTGGCGACTGACTGAAAACAAAAAGCGTTCGAAGATTAGCGATGTGCATTTCCTAGATCCAAGCCTACACGGCAGCCGCATTGTGCCAGAAACGCTAGACACCATGATGTCGGTAGCGAAAGCTAATCGAGCTGTTGGTCAGAAAGCAGGTTTGTTAATGGCAAGAGTTCACGGGCTAGATGAAATGAAGCCTTGGAATCACTTAGCTGCGATGCCGCCGCTGGGTGACGCTGAATCTAAGGTTTACCCATTTGATGAGGCGATCGACGTGATCAAAACTGCGTTCGCTGAAGTAAATCCAGAGATGGCTGATTTTGTCGCTTTGATGGTTGATAATGGTTGGATTGATGCCGCACCAGCAGCCAACAAACGTTTAGGCGCTTACTGCACCAAGTTTGCTGCTACACGCACTCCGCTTGTGTTCATGACATGGAGCGGTAGCCGCTCAGATTTAATGACATTGGCACACGAGTTAGGCCACGCGTTCCACAACTGGGTGATGAAAGACATGCCGTTGTGTCAAACACGCTACCCAATGACGCTGGCAGAAACCGCTTCGATCTTTGCTGAAAATATCGTTCGAGACCATTTGTTAAAACAAGCACAAACACGTAATGAGAAACTTGAAATGCTGTGGGAAGAGCTTTCTTCTTCTTTGGCATTAATGGTGAACATTCCCGTTCGTTTTGAGTTTGAAAAAGCCTTCTACGAGCAGCGTGAAAAAGGCGAGCTAACGGCTCAGCAGCTGTGTGACTTGATGGAAACGACTTGGAAAGAGTGGTATGGCGATGCAATGACAGAAGCTGACCCTTACTTCTGGGCGAGCAAACTGCATTTCAGCATCTCTCAAGTAAGCTTCTACAACTACCCATACTTGTTCGGTTACCTGTTCAGTAAAGGTGTTTACGCTCAGCGCGATGCGAAAGGTGAGCAATTCTACGGCGATTACGTTTCGTTGCTTCGTGATACGGGCAGCATGATGGCGGAAGAAGTCGTTCAAAAGCACTTAGGAATGGACCTGACTCAAGCTGATTTTTGGCAACAAAGCATCGACATGGTCAAAGTTCAAATCGATGAATTTGAAAGATTGCTCGATCAGGAAGATTAATTGATCTCAATCTGTTCATAGCAGGTAAGAGCTGTGTTAGCTTACGTGGCTCTTATCTTGCTGGCATAACCTGAGATAAGCCGAAACAACCAAAAGTCTCTTTAAATAGAGAAAGTTATTTGGAACAGATGTCGGTTAGTAAAGTCAGCAGGTAATATAAAAATATATGGGTAGTATTTGTGAGTGATAACGGAGTTTCTGTTGATAAGTGCGATCCTAGCAACACAATTTCTATGTACAATTTATTAACATACGGCCGTGCAATTAAGGAGTAGCGCATGACGAAGACCCTCTTTCGCCAATCATTTCTTTTTGACAGCCTAGATCTTGAGCAAGAAGTGTTTGCAGGACAGACCGTACTGAGTAACGGTGTTCAAATTAAGCTTCATCAACGCGGTGTCTTGGAAGTGATTCCCGCGGATTTTAATTCTGAAACCAAGAACATCATTTTTTCAACCGGTGTTCATGGCGACGAAACTTCACCAATGGAGCTGATCGATAAGCTCATTGAGGATATTGAAACAGGTTTCCAAGTAGTAAACGCGAGATGCTTGTTTATCATAGCTCACCCAGAAGCCACTAACGCGCATACTCGTTTTCTTGATGTGAACATGAATCGTCTGTTTGATGAAAAGCAGTACGAGAGCAATCGAGAAGTGGATATCGCGAAGAACTTGAAGTTCTTGGTGACTGAGTTTTACAAAGAAACGGAACCTGCCACTCGTTGGCATCTAGATTTGCACTGTGCAATCCGTTTATCTAAGCATTACTCGTTTGCAGTGAGCCCTAAAGTTCGCCACGAAGTACGCAGTAAAGAGCTGTTTGATTTCATTAACAGTGCGCACGTGGAAGCAGTGTTGTTGTCAAATGCGCCAACCAGTACATTCAGTTGGTACAGTGCTGAAAACTTCGAAGCGCAAGCACTGACAATGGAACTAGGGCAGGTCGCGAGAATTGGTGAGAACCAACTTGATAAGCTAACGGCTTTTGACTTGGCGATGCGTAACTTGATTGCTGAAGTTGAGCCAGAGCATTTACCTAAGCGAACCATCACTTATCGCGTGAGCAGAACCATTGTTCGTTTACATGATGACTTCGATTTCATGTTCTCAGATTCTGTAGAGAACTTTACCGCGTTCAAGCACGGTGAAGTATTCGGTCATGATGGTGATAAACCGTTAATGGCTAAGAATGAAAACGAAGCGGTGGTGTTCCCTAATCGTAATGTTGCTATCGGTCAACGAGCAGCCTTAATGGTGTGTGAAGTTGAAACGCGATTCGACCATGGTCAGCTTGTGTACGATTAATATCGACTCGGGTTTAAACGACGAAAACCACCGCTCAACTGGTTGAAATATCAAGGTTCACATTACGGTGTGAGCCTTGAGTTTATTTGGGGATACAGGTAAGGTTACGCGAACATTTTCAAAGTAGCTTGATATGGATTTCCAACAACTTCTTCACCAAAAACAGCGCAAATGGACTAGAGCCATTTATCTGATGGCAGCACTGCTTGTCGCGCTGAGTGCGATTTACCTAATGGTTGGCGATCTTTTCATTTCCCCTCTGGGCACATTGTCCACGTTAGAACAAAAACTACTGATTGATTTACGCTTACCTCGACTATTGGCGGCTATTGCTATCGGGGCAGGGTTAGCCGTATCTGGCGCAAGTTTACAAGTCTTATTGGGTAACGTATTAGCAGAGCCCGGTGTGCTCGGCATTTCTGGTGGTGCAAGTTTGGCGATGGTTATCGTGCTGTTCTTCTTGCCGTTTGCTCCCACACCAGAACTGTTCATGATTGCCGCCGTTTTAGGCTCGCTCTGTTTCACCGTGATACTGGTGAGCATGGTAAAAACGATGCGACTCACCACGGCTAAATTACTGCTAGTGGGTGTCGCGTTAGGCATTCTTTCTGGCGCGATGGTGACATGGGCGTTCTATTTTAGTGATGACTTAAGTCTACGCTTATTGATGTATTGGCTGATGGGCAGCTTAGGTGGCGTCACTTGGTATCAACACTCGCTCACGTTGGTGATGATCCCCGTGATTATTTGGCTGTGCCTGCAAGGTAGTAAGCTAGATAAGTTAATGATTGGCGAAACGCATGCCGCACAGTTAGGCGTAAACGTACCGAGATTGCGCTGGCGTCTAATTTTCGCCGTGTCTATTTTAGTCGGCTGCGCGGTAGCTTTAGGTGGCGTGATCAGCTTTGTTGGCTTGGTTGTGCCACACTTGTTGCGTTTAGCGATTGGTACTGATAACAAATACCTTCTTCCTTTGTCTGCCGTTGCTGGCGCTGCGTTGTTGGTGTTTGCTGATATCTGTGCAAGAACCTTATTAGATTCCGCAGAGCTGCCTTTGGGTGTGATGACCACCAGTATCGGTGCGCCTATCTTCATTTGGATGTTAATTAAAAATCATGATTCAAATTAAGAGCCTGAGCGTCGGCGCTCGTTTATTACCACTATCATTTGAGCTCAAGCAAGGGCAGGTGACTCACGTTATCGGCCCTAATGGCAGCGGTAAAAGTACCTTGCTCGAAGCGATATCTGGAATTGGTGATGGTTACAAAGGCGATATAAAGATCGACGGGCAGGATTTGTCGGAGCTGTCTTTACAAGATTTATCATTGCATCGCGCTTACTTGTGCCAAAGCGCAAGGCCAGCCTTCAACTTAGAAGTGTTCCAATATCTTGCATTGTCACTGCCAAGCTCCTCACACGGCCTTGATGCTGAAATCAACGTAGCTTTGGAAGAAATCAGCCAGATGCTAGACATTGCAGACAAACTTCATCGCTCAATTCAGACACTGTCTGGTGGTGAATGGCAACGCGTACGTTTGACGGGAATGTGCCTGCAAATTTGGCCGACACTTAACCCATACGCGAAGCTGCTGATCCTCGACGAACCCGCAGCTCCGTTGGATATTGCTCAAGAAGCCTTGTTGTACAAGCTTATCGAACGAGTGGCTGAGAAGGGCATCGCCGTGATCATGGCTAACCATGATTTGAACAGAACACTAAGACACGCAGACCAAGTGTTGTTGCTCGATAAAGGTGTACTTCAAGCATCAGGCTCAGCTGATCAAGTGCTTACCCCTGAGCAGCTAGAGTCCGTGTTCAACACCGAAGTCAAAAGTATCTCAGTCGACAATCAGACCTATCTGCTGTTTGGTTAACTTAAGCTCATCAATACAAGGCAATCTATATGTTTAGATATATTCAACGACGACGAATCAAGAAAGTAATCAAATCACTTTCTGCAAAGTTGGTGAAAGCGTACGGAAGCCGTGATTTCTTCTCTATTGGGCAGGTTGAAACAAGTTCTCGTGAGTTGAGTAAACGCCAACAACAGATTGCTTTAGCCTTGTTTGCGGATCCACAAGATCTTGCTGTTGAATTAGCTCCAACTATTCAGTTGCTGCGTAATGATGTGTCTAATGACTTCTTTGGCGGAGAAGACTACACAGCGCGAGATGTACTTAATCTATTGGGTGGCGGCGGTTGGAAGGGCGGTCGTATGGACGATGACATGTCGAATCGATTTGGCATGAATAGCCGCTATTAGTTTAGCTCGTTCAAATTAACGTTTAATGATTTATCCATTTATAAACGTATACGCTCAATAGCTTAGCGACTTTACAGCAGTCTCAACAACGTAATAATGATGATAAAAAGCACTCAATATCATTATTTATGCGAGCGTTTCACTCCAATTAATTCAATGAAAAAATACCTTCCTAGCGATCTATTTTCTTAGGGAATGCGTAATTTTTGTCGGTAAAAATTGATAGTTCGAACCAATATCATCTATCTACAACGCATTTGTTTGAGTTGTGTGATGCTGATTCCTATTAATATAAAACCCGCTGTTATTGATAAAATTGACGTATATATTTTTCGTTGTTCTTTAAGTCGGAAACTATAAACCTTCGAATTACAGTGCTGGTTGGTTAGTAACCAATTGGTTTTGTGTTTAGGGTAAAATAATAGAGAGTGGGAAAGTGACAACAATAAATAATAATATTCTAAAAATAGCAGTGGGTATGGCTATGCTATCGAGTGTGCCGTCAGTGGCAAATGCTCATGGTTGGTCTGAGTTTCCAAGCGCGCGTCAGAACACGTGTTACGAGCAAGGCGGGATTTGGTCGGGTACACCACCTAATGCTGCGTGTGCTCAAGCAAAAGACATTTCGGGTTCATACCCGTTTGTTCAACGTAACGAGTACGCGAAAAATGTCCAAGATTTCAATAATATCAATGCTGTAAAAGCGGCGATTCCTGACGGCACGTTATGTTATGCCAACGATTCGCAAAAACGCGGCATGGGTGCGCCTCATACTGGTTGGACTCGTACCGAGCTAAATACTGGTACGTTTGAATATGTATTCAATGCGACAGCGCCACACAACCCTTCTTTCTGGGAGTTCTACCTAACGAAACCAAACGCGGACCTAAGCAAAGGCCTAGCGTGGGGAGACTTAGATCTTATCCAAGAAGAGGGTAACGTTCCGGTTAATGGCGGCAAGTACCGCATTAATGTCACTATTCCTTCAGACCGTTCTGGCGATGCGATTCTATTCGTTCGTTGGCAACGTGATGATGCTGCGGGCGAAGGCTTCTACAACTGTTCAGACATCACTATCGCGGGTGGCACAACCCCTCCACCAGAGCCTACACCTCAACCTGATCTAGTCCGTGGCGACCTGTTTGTTTCTGACCAGTTTGGTACGCCAGAAATTGGTGATACGGTTAAGTACGACATCATCAACAAGTACGGTGAAGTCGCGCGTAGCTTCGACATCGTTATCGACGCTTCAAACGTTAACGATTGGGCTCGCTTGTTGGCTTCAGAGATTAACGGCTGGCACGAAGAGTTTAAAGATGGCGCGATCTTCATTGGTGATTGGCACGCTGAAATGCAGCACTACATGTACTTCCAAAACGATCCTTCACGTAACTTCTTTAACTCAAAAGATAGCCGTGCTTCTGGTCAGTTAACGCTGATTGATGGTGGCGACGGTGGTGTTGAACCATTAAAAGGCGACATCTACGAGCTAGTGAAGAGTGACAACGTAGTGAATGCTGGCGACAAAGTTGTAATTGCAACAAGCGAAGCGGCGACATTGACTCAAACTCAAGGTACTTCTGTAAGCATTCAAAATAACGGCACGGCTTCTATCGTAGTTGATACCACTGGCATCACTGCAAACGAAACTTTATCGTTTATGGCTAGCTCGATTGAAAGCGACAGTGTTGAAACCTTCACTTTTGAAGTAATTGCTGATGACGGTGGCGTAACACCAGACCCAGATCCAACGCCGGATCCTGATCCGACTCCTGACCCAGACCCTACGCCAGATCCAGGTACGTGGGACTCATCAGCGACTTACCTTGGTGGCGAAGTCGTGACTTACTCGAACCAGTCATGGAAAGCACAATGGTGGGTTCAAGGTGGTACTAACCCTAAAGCGACTTACGAAAATGACAAATGGGGCGTTTGGCGTCCAGCCAACTAATCTTAACTATTGTTAGTTAATTAGCCTTGCAATAATAACCAAGACACCACACTTTTTGACGAGTGTGGTGTCTTTTTTAGCGTCTGCATTTGCGGTTTTGAATGTCATCAGCCTAGAAAAAGTGATTCAGGAACGGAGTCTTAATCACTCAGCACGGCTCTATAAGAAGATGAGAGTTATATAGAAAACAAGAGCTATATAACGTTTTGTAATGTGTTGACGAATTATTTCAGAGTAAGGTTTTCTTTAATCTCATCGTTAAGATACCCCTGATCAAAATCTGGTGTCATAAATTCGACGGAGGAGGAGTCTAGATAGCTGGTTTCTAGATGACTCGGCTCTAGATAATGGGGGTCTAAGTGATCAGCACTTACGTAGGTGGGAATCGCAGAAAACAAAACGATACTGATCGCTGCAGCGATATTAATGGCTTTGTTGCGTTGAGGAGTCATTTTCATAGTAGTGCCCTCGAAAGGTGGGCAAATCCATCTGCCTATGAGAATTGAATCTGAGATGTTTAGAAGTCGTAAGACAAACCAAGCGTAATGATATTGTCGTTGTCGATCGGGCCCATCGATTGGCCGTTCAAGTAAAGGTCACCTTCGTTGGTATTGAAGTAGGTGTATTTCACGTAGGGTGTCCAGTCGTCGATGCTTTTAGAGAGAACGACTTCGTGCTCATTGGTACGGTAGTCGCCTTGATGAAAGATTACGTTGTCATCGTTGTGGGTAAACCCGCCATTGGATCCATCACTGTTTTCGTGAGTGTATTGATAAGCTAAATCCCAGCCTGCGAGTGAGTACCCCGCACCGGCGATGAACTTATTGGTGTTGATCGTGGTGTCGCTTACATTCTCGAGTACTTGCCCTGACTGGTTATATCCCAATCCACCGAATACATTGAAGTTGTCGTTCACTTGATAATCGATAATACCTTCGATTAATAACTCTTCACCGTTGTCCCATTTACCGAGTTCACCGTATAGGTTGAACGTGAAGGATTCGCTGATGTGAAAGTCGTGTCCGTAACCCGCGGCTAGCCAACCCTGGTCATCAAAACCTATATAGACTTGTCCATTTTCTGAGGTATCGATTAATGCGCCAGCTTCTGTGGTGTAGACACCGTTATCAGCAGCATTAGAGGCAACGTTTTGTTCGATGTAAACTTGAGTCGAAGTCGCAAACGCTGCGCTGCTGAGTAACGTAAGTGGTAGAGCAATAAGGTTAAGTTTTTTCATGGATTCTCCAGTGTCGTTCTATTGAATTAACTTGCTAGAGAGTATGTGATTAAACTGAATTTATATTAACAGGGTTAACTTTAGTTAAAACCTCAGTTTCATTTATGTTTCCTTAATGCTGATTTGATTGCTTCACGGGTTTTGATGTGCTGTTCGTCTTTAGCGTAGCGGCGGTGATAGAGCATTCGAAACGTGATCGGTCTTAATTTGATGGGGATAGGGTGAACGCGTAAGCCAAGCGCTGGTGCAAGCATTTCTGCAAAAGAGCGAGTAGAAGCGGCGATATAATCTGTCGTGCTTGCCAAAATCAGCATGCTTGAAATTGAGCTGGTTTCAATTCTGACTTTTCTCGGCTCGATATCGCTCTCTGATAAAAACTCGACCGTGTTCATGTTGGCGCGTTTGATCTTGAGCGCAATATGTTCCTCTTGGAAATACTCTTCTTTACTTAGTGTCTCACCAATTCGAGGGTGGTTGATTCGAGTCAGACACACGGGCTCCTCATCGACGATGGTTTCTTCAATCAATGAGTGTTTCTTACTCGAAAGTACATCAATGACGATATCTACTTTTTGTGCAGTAAGCGCATCAAACAGTTCTTCCTCTTCGAGTGGCGCTTCCGTAAAGCTTACGCCTTCAACCTGGCTAACGAAATGAAGCAAGCTCTCTGTGCAATAGACTTTAAGGTCATTCTTTTGCTGCTCAACCGTTCCAATGATGTTCAATGGGTCTTCTATCTTATTAGCGAGTGATACCGCTGCTCCAGTGGGCGCGATACCTCGTCCTTCTCTCACAAATAAAGCCTTGCCCACGACACCTTCGAGTCTCTTAATCGCCGCGCTTACCGCGGGTTGAGAAATATCGAGCTGCTCTGATGCCACGGTGATAGAGCTGTGTTTGTAAACGGCCAAAAATGTCGTCAGTAGATTAAGGTCCAAATTCAGTTCCCTCTATTCTTATTGCCACTCATCCAAATCATGGTGGAGTTATCATTAACTCATAAATGAAATGGAGGTTTTAAGTAAAGTTTACACTATATATCAAGGTTCTGTTTATTAATAAACTTGTTTGCATCGGAGTGAGGAAGGAACTTCATTCATTTACTAAATACTCAGACCGATAGGTGAAACTATGAGAACTTTCGCAAAATTATCAATCATCTCTACAGCAATGATCATCACGACAACCGCTTTTGCTGCTGACCCAATGATGCAATACAACACCAAGCAAACTAACTCTGATATTCAAAAACTCGAGAAATTTGAATATCACGAGGGTGAAACCCTTGAAGAGTATCTGAGCACTCAACCTAAGGGGAACTTGTACTCTTCAGAAGAAGAGGTGCTTTCTGTGTTAATGGGCGGTGTAAACAATGGTGACTATCGCAAAGAAACCAATTCAGGTTGGAAAGAAGGCCTGATGTTTGAGGGCATTGCACCTTATGGCGATCACATGGTGTCGGGCGCCAACTGGTTCCCACGCACTGAAGAAGTTCAACCGGATGAAATGCGTGTCACGTTCATGGGGACATCACCAATGATTCGCCCGGGGCAGGCAAACACCTCGATATACGTCGAATTGGGTAACGGCTCTAACTTTGTCTTTGATTTAGGTGAAGGATCAATTGCGAACTACGTAGCGGCGGGTGTCGCGATGAATGAACTCGACCATATCTTCATTACTCACTTACACGTAGACCATTACGGCTCGTTACCTTACCTGTATCAATTTGGTGGTTGGAATGGTCGCTGGGAAAAGCCGCTTAACATTTATGGTCCGAGTGGTGCGACTCCAGAATATGGCACTCGTCATATGATTGAAGGCATGCAGCAAATGTTGAACTGGCACACCGACGCATTTGATGTGTTCCCATCAGGCAACGACATAGTGGTACACGAGTTTGATTTCCGCGACGACGGAGGTGTTATCTATGACCAAGACAATGTGGAAGTGATTCACTGGCGACGCAGTCACGCAAAAGATGGCGCGTCTGGTTACCGCTTGAATTGGACTCAAGATGACGGTCGAGTGCTTTCGTTTGTTTGGACAGGAGACGGTCGCCCAACCGAGTTAGATTTGAAATACGCAAAAGGTGCAGACTTGTTCATTACTGAGCTGCAAACCGAAACGTTTGGTGTGTCTTCGATTATTCAAGGTGTACCGCCATTCTTAGCACGTTACACCGTTGATACTCACCATACACCAGCGTACGCGGCGGGTTATGTGGCGAATGAAGTACAACCGCGCTTGTTCATGACAACGCACATGACATTCGACCCATATCTCAATGAGGAAACCGTTGCAGAGGTTCGCCACCATTGGCAAGGGCCTTACCACTTCGGTGCGCCAGATGGCATTGTCGTTAACATGACTAAAGATAATGCGTGGGTTCGTGAAGGTATTTTACCTGATTTCCCGAATGCGCGAGCGCCACAATTTGATATGGCCGATGGGTCTGACTTTAGAATCCCGCTGCCGAAAAACAGCCGTGAAGACATACAAGAACAAGAGATTCGTGATTTAGAGTTGGATCCAAAACTGTACTACCCAGAAGGCTACCACCCAGAGCTGTTAACTGAGTGGCCAGTCGACCGTGACATCGTGATCCCAGCTGAACAAGTACCAGAAGCAATGAAGCAAGGTATGAACACCAAGCAAGAATACATGGATAGAGTGCGTGCTCACCACAACCTTGAGCGCAAGTCGGTAAGTCGTCCAACTGAGCCTGGTGAAGGAGCAGGAACCGACAACAAATAGGGTATTTGCAGTGAGGGCTGATATTGCCCTCACATCCTAAAAAGTTAGGTAAATAAACCCATTCTCTTACTCAATCATAAAAACTATTGCTTACAACATCTTTGCTTAGAATATCTGGAGTTCATTATGAAAAAATCAATTTTAGCGGTCGTCATTCTATCTTTAGTGTCAGCGTCTGTTTTCGCTAACGGACAATCCAATGCTCACAACTATCAACCTGGTGCGACGAATAACTCAGAACGTTTAGCGGATATTGATCCTAACTACGAACTGAC
This sequence comes from Vibrio sp. 10N.286.48.C11, assembly GCF_041469805.1. Classification (NCBI taxonomy): domain Bacteria; kingdom Pseudomonadati; phylum Pseudomonadota; class Gammaproteobacteria; order Vibrionales; family Vibrionaceae; genus Vibrio; species Vibrio sp. 10N.286.48.C11. The sequence goes on from NZ_JBFRLK010000028.1 coordinate 18,583, forward strand.
CTTACCTTCAGAAAAAGAAGGCTACACCATGTATGACAACCAATCCATGTCAGATGGTGGGACCTACACAACGTATGTCAAACCGAATCCTTCCGATGCAATGCATGTCGCCGATGAAGGCTCGCTAAAAATAACGCATGGAGAAGGTGGTGTCATTATGACGGAATACACCACAAAGAATGGCCAACACACGTTTTCAGTGATGTGCGGCTACACTTCGGGTCCATCATACTGGGCTGACGGAAAACCAGCGAAGGTATGTGAAGAGGCGCAAGCACTAGCGGTTGCATTGGAAGCAAAAGGTGAATGGGAGGTGAAGCCAATGACTTACACCATCGCACCAGCAAGAATCGTAGTTGATAAGTGATTTTTGTCTATAGAACGCTCGTTATATCGAGCCTCGTTATCCAATCATATTGATTATTTGTAGTGAGACAGAGGGGTACTCAGGCTGAAATGGTCTTGAAGTTCCCCTTAACTTAGCTCATCTCACAAGAAGCTAAGTCAGCCAACTAATCAAATTTGTATTCGAAAATACAGAAGGTCTATCCCATGAAAAATACCATTAAGCTACTGGCTATCGCATGTGTTTTACTTACTCCAATGCATGTCGCCGCTGCCGAACATAATCATAGTCACAATCATTTTAACCCTGAATTAGAGAAACTTGGCGACGATATTATTGGTCTAACCGTGTGTTACAAAAATGGTCATCTATCAGATGAGAATCAAGAGCCTGCGTTTATGAACCTTATCAACCACGCCAATGTAGAAGGTGAGGAGCTGGGGATGTTCTACATGGACAAATTGGGTCCTAAAGCCGAGCAAATCATGAGTGATGATGAGGCTCGACGTTTATGGACCGAAGAATATTGTGCTGATTTAACTGATACCTATTTGGACTCACACAAGTTAGCTCAAAGAGCAAATGAACACAAAGGTTATTCCCACGGACACGATCATGGTCATCACCATAATCATGACCACCATGGACATGGCGATTTAACGCCGGAGGTACTTGAGCAAGATATTGAGAGAGGGCGTTTACTCAGTATCAATTAAGCCCAATAAGATAAGTTCATCTAACCTATTGTTAAATATTCACTATTTGATAGTGTGTCTAGGTGTACATTAAGGATGTGTTTCATATTTAGCGATGAAAATAGTAGGAGTTGCGATGAGTATTATAGTGAGACGGTCTGAACCGTCAGATGCAAAGGGAATAAAAGAAGTTTACGAATGCACTAATGCTTATACCGGTACGCTGCAACTCCCAAATCCATCTCTGGAAAGCTGGCAAAAACGAATCTCTAATATGCCTGATAACGTGTACTCGTATGTTGCGATGATCGACGATGAGATTGTTGGCAACTTGGGAATGGAAGTGTGCGTGAATCCAAGAAGACGACATGTGGCTTCATTTGGTATGGGTGTTAAAGACGATGTGCTAGGCAAAGGTGTGGGTAGTCAGCTGCTCGCGACCGCGATCGACTTGTGTGATAACTGGATTAACATCAAGCGAATGGAGTTAACGGTATACACCGATAATGAAAGAGCGATCAGCCTGTATAAGAAATTTGGCTTCGTGATTGAAGGGGAGTCAGCAGGATTTGCCTTTAGAAACGGCGAATATGTAGCGGCTTATCATATGGCTCGACTGGTATAGCATTTAGCTGCAATTAACACTCGGCTACAATTAACACACAGCTGCATTTAACACAAAGCTACAACTGACACTCGGGTACAATAAGCACACAGCTACGATTAACACAGTTAGAATTAACTGACAGATAATAAAACGCCACGTTATTTAAACGTGGCGTTTGCTATTTTAGTGAGCTGCTCGTTTTAACAGCTTCATACTCAGTGCAACTTAAGCCGTTAGTGGCTCAAGGTTCGCAGGACGGTAGTGTACAGATTTTAGTACTTTACCTTGGCGAACTGTCTTGCCTTCAGATACGAAATCTTCCGCACACTTAGCGATGATGTATTCGCCTTTTTGAACCGCCATCAGCTTGATGTTCTGCTCAGCATAGAAAGCTTCTGTTTCAGCGTATTCAGTTTCGTTGCGGCATACTTTGCTCATGTTGCTTGAGTGTACTTCGTCCCAGCAAGGCAAGAAGTCAATTGAGCGGTTTTTAGAAACATTCAACAGTAGGTCGATCAGGTAGCTGATTGCTAGATTGTCTTCAACCTTAGCTTGACCAAGGTGAACCAAGCGTCCCATCAAAACATAAACGCTGTCTACAATAGCGTCCGCTTGTTCGATTTTAGAGTCAGCTTCTGCAAGTTCTGTTAGTTCTTCGATCGCTAGAGAGGTATGTAGCGTATCGCCTTTTTCGTCCATTGTTTCAGGATCAGCAACAGGCAGATCAAAAGTACTGCGGAACTCTTCAATGTCGCGGTAAAGGTGATCGTAGATTTCTTGGCTTAGTTGAGAAAGGTTCATTTTCCTATCCATTCTGTTTCGTTAATGGATTATTTTACCAAAGCTAGGAATAGGGTGCTAACGCAAAGTCGAAGAAGTCGACTTTTATTCATTGGACCAATGAGGTATTTTGCATACAAACCAATTGATTATTATGTTTTTTTACACTTTACTCTTCTTAATATACCAAATATTAATGTTGCCATTAACTTCGGCTGCAGTGGGGCCTCATTTATGAACCAAGCCAGTGAAAGCGAAATTGTTATACGTCGCTTGTATCAAATCACCAATGATTACCGGAAGGGCTTCGATATTCAGATCGCTCAGCTGCTTATCATGGGGCTTGAACGCTTCAACCTTGATATCGGTATTTTATCTAAAGTCGAGGGTAATACTTACTTAGTTGAACACTCTGTCACACCTGAAGGGGTTGAGCTCAATAGTGGCGATATCTTCGATTATCGTTCAACCTATTGCGAAATTACATGTAAATCGATTGGTCCTATCTGCATTGAGCATTGTGGCAAACACGATAAGTATGCGACGCATCCCGCTTACCAGTCTTTTGGTTTAGAGTCTTATATTGGCATCCCGATTTTCGTTAATGATGAGCTTTATGGCACTTTAAACTTTTCAAGCCCAGCCCCCTATCATCGCGAGTTCAAAGAGTTCGATGTCGACGTGATGAGACTAATGGCATCATGGATTGAAGTGGAGCTGGTTAGAAGACAGCAAGAACGAAAACTCAAAGAGCTGAATGAGAAGTTAGAGTACCAAGCTCTGTATGATCCTCTGACACACTTGCCAAATAGACGTTGCTTGTTTAAAACGTTGAATGCGGAAGTCGAGCAGTTAAAAGGCTCTTTAGGAAAGGGAACCTTGGCGGTTGTCGACATCGACTTCTTTAAACAGGTTAACGACATTTACGGTCACCAAATGGGCGATGTTGTATTAAAGAAAGTGGCGAGCGTGCTGAACAATAACACTCAAAAGGGTGAGTTTGTGGCGCGTTTTGGTGGTGAAGAGTTCATTCTTTGGTATCCAAATAAAACACCAAATTATGTTGAAGATAAGTTCATGACTCTTTTGCAAGAGATGAAGAAAATCACACTGGATCGAAAGCCTGTCACTATATCAATTGGTGCGTGTCATTTTGAGTTGAGTACAGGGGATACCAAAGGGGAAAGGGTGTCGGCGTTAGATAAGCTCATCAAAGTTGCCGATGAGTGTCTGTACATTGCGAAACAAAATGGACGAGATCAGTTCATTTCTCGTCCATATCATCAAGAGCGCTCAGGAATTTGAACCATCTTGTTAGCGATTAACTGAACTATTAACTAAACAAGTAAGGGAACAGTTGACGGCGTTCTTCTGGCGTTAAAGACTCAACTCTTGCGATGTTGGTGTCTGGGATCGCTTCAGGGTTAGGGTAGTGCTTCAGTACCTTTTCCATGCTTGCTTCACGAATCAAATGGTAAACAGGGTATGGAGAGCGATTCGTTAGGTTTTCATCGTCTTCTGGATCCGCACCACCAAAGCAATAGTCAGGATGGAACGTTGCCACTTGGTAAACGCCTTCCCAGTCTTGCTGTTTGATCAACGCTTCAACCCAATCAATGAACATGTTGTAGTCGAAGAAGTCTTGCAGCATGTTAGGAACCACCACTAAAGTCGTCTCTAATTCAGCAACTGGCGTATTATCTAACTCTACGAAATGCGTCATGATGTCTTCCAGTAACGCTTCTTCCGTATTCGCTTCACTCACAAAGATCTTAATCTGTTTATTACGTTGTGGCTTGGCTGCGAATGGGCACAGGTTTAGGCCAATAACGACATCGTCTAACCACTGTTTTACTTGGTCGTGGATGGTTTGAAGATCTGTGCTTTGAGTGTTCGACATAACAGGTTCCGAAATGAAATTTTGCGTAGGATATCAGAACGGACGTTAATCAAAAGCAATAATTGAGTTACAACCCTAGTCGTACTTATGCTTGTGCGAGTTTAGAGGCCGATACTTGAAGTTGTTTTAATTGGTAGACCCAAGCAAATATCGCAACATAGAAGATTGAACCGCCCGCAATCACGCCATTCCAACCGAATAGTTGCCAGCAATACAAGAGTAAGAAACCACCTAAGCTCCCGCCTATGTAATAGTGTACTAAGTAAAGAGCGGTTGCCGTTGCCTTAGCGCTCGGTGCTTTTTGACTTACCCAAGAGTAGGCAAGGGTATGGGCGAAGAACGCGCCGCCACTAATCAATAACAAGCCTGCTAGCATGAACGGAACTTTGTCGACTGCAGAAATTAGCATTCCGATTAAGCTAATACACACGCCCATCAATATTCCGCTTAACGGGTCAAAGCGAAGTGTCCATTTGTTGGAGAGCTTAGAGCTGACCGTACCGGCCAAGTAACATAGGAATATCAGCGAAGCTAAACCTACAGGCACTGAATGAGGCGCAGAGACTAGCCTAAAGCCCATCACCGAGTACAGGTTAACGAACAGAGCAAAGTTAGCACCCCCAATCAACATCGCGAGCCACAGTGTACGGTTTTTTAAGTGCATCATTACAGAGCGGTTATGGTGAAAGAACAGGCCTTTCTGTGGCTTAAAGTTTTGTTGGTCAGGTAAGCTATATGCAATATAGAGAGCGCCAAGCAAAGAGCCGACAACGAAAAACAAAACTGTCGCATGCCAGTCGAAATAATCCGTAATCAAGCCACCCAATACACGCCCGAAAATACCACCTAATGAGTTAGCCGCAATATAACCACCAATCGCGACTGCGAATGCTTTCGGTGATAACTCTTCGACCATATAGGCAACCGCCACGCCTGCAAAAGCAGCAACCGCGATTCCCATGAATGCTCGGGCAATAACAAGCTGTAGTAGGGTGGTTGTGAACACCATGCTCAGCCCAATCAAAGGAATAGCGAACAGACTGAACAGAATAATGGGTTTACGACCAAAGGTTTCAGAGGCAATTGCCCAAGGTACCAAGCTAATCGAAAGGCCGAGTGTTGTAGCAGCAAACAACCAGTTGATCTGAGTTTCAGATACTTGGAAGTGCTCCGCCATGTGCGGCAAGATTGGCTGAAAGAGGTAAAGGTTACAGAAAATGATAAACGAGCCAATCGCCAATGATTGGGTGATGCGTTTGTATTGAAGACTGCCTTTATCAAACATTTACGTTGTGCCTGCACGAGTTAGTAAGCTATTTGTGAACAAGTTATCAGCACAAGTGTGATTAAAGAAATATATTAAAAATATCACCCCTATATATTAAATATATCGCCATGCTTGAATCAAAACCTCTTCGACATTTTCTGGCTGTTGCGCAGTTTGGTAACTTCACTCAGGCCGCCAAAGCGCTGCATATCGCGCAGCCCGCATTGAGCATTTCTATTAAAAAACTAGAACAGACGCTTGAGTTGATTCTATTCCGTCGAGGCGATAAATCCGTCACCTTAACGGAAGAGGGAAAGGTACTGTTTGAGCATGCGAAGCGAATCGCCCAGCAGTTTGATGACGCTCAACTCGCGATGAATGAGCTAAAGGGGTTAGAGAAAGGCGAGGTTCGATTAGGCGCTCCAAGTATGATGGGCAGTTATTTTTTTCCCCAAGTCGTGATGGCCTTTAAAAGCCAATACCCAAACCTAAAGTTGACCTTGATTGATGCAGGCACCGCATCTATTCGTGAAATGCTGTTAAACGGCGAACTCGATATTGGCGTAATCAACCATGAAAACGTGCCTGATGATCTTGAAACTGACCACCTGTTAAGCTCAGAAATGTTAGCTGTAGTTGGCAAAAATCACCCACTGGCAACGCAACCATCCATCACCTTTGAAGAATTTTTTGCTCAAGAGCTGATCATGTTCAAATCGGGCTACTTCCACCGCGATTTTATCGATGCGACTTGTAAGAAGTACAATCTCGATATGACCATTGCGTTCGAAACCAATTTATTGCCAATGATTCTTTCTATCGTGAAGCGAGAGTTTGCCATCACCGCGTTGCTTAGCTTGGTGACAGAATACGAGGAAGATGTCGTAGGCGTGCCATTTAAAGACCCTGTGAAACTGAACCTATCTTTGGCGTGGAGAAAGGAAGGGTATCTGTCAAAAGCAGACCGAACCTTTATTGATTTCGTTAAGCGGTATGTGTGATTTAGTAAGATTTAAATAAACAAAGCCCGAACATCCTAGATTGGATATTCGGGCTTTGTTGTATAGAAGTATGACTGGCTCAGAGCACGTTAGGTGTTCTTTGAGTTATACATCTTATCGAAGTTTTTCTGATTCCAGCCGACCATCACTTGATCGCCGATTTTAAGCACGGGGATAGAACGAGCACCCATTGCTTGCAATTCTTTACGGCCACGCTGCATCTTTGCATTCGTCAGGCGGTAAACAATTTTCTTAGAGTCTAAATACCTTTGGGCATCTTTACAGTGCGGGCATTTGTCTGCGACGTACAATACAACACGTTTCATTTTTTCATTCTCTTGGTGAATCTCGCTAAAGTGTAACGAATCCTAGGTGATTAGAAAAGTGTGATCAGTTACACTATGCGGCTCAATTTTCAAGACCACAACGTATTGTCGTGGTGTAACTTGTACGGTCTTTCAGCATGCATCCTTCTTTACGCTATATTCAAGGCTATCCTAAGCACATTCTTGATCCTGTTACTCAACTTGTAGAGTCGGGTAAATTGGTGCCTTGGTTTGAAGCTCGCTACCCAAAGAATCATGAAATAAAAAGCGAGAAAGCCCTGTTTGACTATGCGATTGAGATAAAAAATCGCTACATGAAAAAAACACCACCGATCAGCAAAGTGATTTACGACGGCAAGATACACCTAATCAATAATGCGTTAGGTCTGCATTCTTACGTTGCTAAGAATCACGGTGGAAAGATCAAATCAAAGAATGAAATTCGTATCGCCAGTGTTTTTAAAAATGCACCAGAACCTTTGCTAAGAATGCTGGTGGTACACGAACTGGCGCATATCAAAGAGAAAGAGCACGACAAAGCCTTTTACCAACTATGCTGTCACATGGAATCGGAATATCATCAACTTGAGTTGGATGCCCGTTTATTCATGATGTATTTAGATTTAAAGAAGTAGCCCAATGAGCCAATCACAAAATAGAACGACGCTAAGCCTGTCGAAAAACAGCACTTCATCAGCAAAAACAAAAGACAACCAAGCTGATGTTAAGCCAAGTACAGCTAAGCCAAGCAGCGACAAGCGTATTTCTACAAAGAACACATCTGATAAAAGCCGCAAGAATAGTGCACCTAAAGGCGCGGGCAATAACAAAGCAAAGCGACCTTTTGCAAAAGATAGCAGAGGTAAACCGGGTGCCAATAAAGGATCATCGAATAAGGGTTCTTTCAATAAAACGGCTTTTAACAAGAACGCAGCTCAGAAAAGACGCTCGGCTGAAAAACCTCAAGGTGGATTACACCCAAGAAACCAGCACACTGGCCGCTATAACTTCGAGTTACTAGTTGCAGCCTTGCCTGAGCTAAAAGAGCATCTGATCAAGAATCCGGTTGGCGAAGACACCATTAATTTCTCTGATCCATTGGCTGTTAAGCTACTCAACAAAGCTTTGTTGGCGCATCACTATGGCGTTAAACATTGGGATATTCCTGCTGGTTACTTGTGCCCGCCAATTCCTGGTCGTGCAGACTACATTCACAGAGTGGCCGACATCCTTAATAGCGATGGCCAAGGTGAACCCTATAACCACGCGTCTGTGAAAGCATTAGATATTGGTGTCGGTGCAAACTGTATCTACCCAATCATTGGTGCGACAGAGTATAAGTGGCGTTGTACAGGGACAGATGTTGATTCAGTCTCCATCAAAACAGCGAACTTCATAGCGGAAAGCAACCCTAATCTAAAAGGTAAGATCCGCGCTCGCCTACAAGCTGACTCTGAATCTATCTTTAAGGGCGTGATTAAGGATAATGAACGTTACGATGTCACTATTTGTAATCCTCCATTCCACAGCTCTCTTGAAGAGGCTGAAAAGGGGTCACAACGTAAACTGGATAATCTAGCGGCGAACCGTGCTAAGAAAGCCGGTCAGTCATTCAAGCCTGAAACGAACAAGAAGCCAGCTAAGTTAGACAAATTAACTACGCAAAATAAATCAACTAAGCAAGCTAAACCAACCTTAAACTTTGGTGGTCAAAAAGCCGAGCTTTGGTGCCCAGGTGGTGAAGCCGCTTTCATTATGAAGATGGCAAGAGAGAGTCAACTTTTTGCTACTCAAGTTTTGTGGTTTACGACATTGATTTCTAAGAAAGATAACGTCGATATGGTTCGTTCAGAGCTTGGCAAGCTTAGAGCTAAACAAGTGAAAGTCGTCGAGATGTCACAAGGCCAGAAGGTAAGTCGCTTTATCGCATGGACCTTTATGGACGATGAGCAAAGACAAGAGTGGATCGCGCTAAAATAGCGGCTGCACTTAGTTAAGATATTAAGCTGAAATACGGACGGGCTTGTTGTTAACGCAACAAGCCCGTTTTTTTTGTGTTTTGCATATAACCTAAGCAGAAAGCAACTCATCTAACTTACTCTGATATTTCTGCTCTAGAGCTTTATTACCTGCTTTGTTTTCGAGATCGACCAAGATTTTAAGCGATGGAATTTGATAGCCATAACGCTGGTGGAATTTGAATAAACGGATTCGAGCGTCATTGTAATCGGCGTCACTCACTTCAATTTTTGATAACTGTAGTATCGATTTTACGCGGTTTGGATCGTGGTCAATCGCTCTGCTGAAGTAGTACTTCGCTTGGTCGGTATTGCCAGCCTTAAATGCGCAAAACGCGGCGTTTTCATAACTTGCAGACACCAAGTAGTAGTAGGGTTGGTCGATGGCGCGATTGAAGTAATTATCGGCTTGTTCGTATTCGCCCTGTTTACACAAGAAGGTACCGTAGTTGTTCAATACATTGCCATTTCTTGAATCAAGACTGAGTGCTTTGCGGTAAGTGCTTCTCGCTTCATCTACTTCACCCACTTGTTCGTAGTAATGCGCCATTGAAAGCCGAGCACGGTAGTAGCTAGGTGCGTGTTTAATCGCGAGCTCAAGGTTTTCACGCGCTCTCACCATATTGCCTTGTCCCATATAGCCCAAACCTAATTCGATTCGAGATTCAGACATCGCGATAGGATCACTTTCAATCTTTGGCGGTCCTTCAGTGACAGAGACACAACCGGCCAAGGAAAGCGAGGCAAGTAGTACCACACTTGATAACGAAAGAGGGCGGGACAACGAAATCGGATCTGAAAATGATGGCTTGGCAGGCATGTGAAGCTCCTTATGAACACCAACCCATCATATGAAATCAAACCCATTGAAGTCGTAAATCTATCATGGAATGCGACCCACACACCATAAAAAAACCGCGTCCAATTCGTCGTTTTATCAACAACATACTGAACACGGTTTATGTGTTTGTGAATCGGAAGAAAGAACTTAATCGTCTTTGGTAAAGTTGTCTTCGCTGAAATGATCCAGATCGTAAGGCGTTTGTTGGTAAACGCAGTAGTTTAGCCAGTTTGAGAACAATAAGTGTCCGTGGCTGCGCCAGCTTGCAACCGGTTTGTTGTCTGGATTGTTATTCGGGTAGTAGTTGATTGGTATCACAGGCTCCATGCCTTCACCCAAATCTCGAATGTACTCATTGTGAAGTGTGTGAGAGTCGTACTCAGGGTGACCCGTTACAAACACGTTTCGCTTATCTTTGGTTGCTGCTAGGTATACGCCTGCAACATCAGAAGTTGCAAGAACATCAAGGTCAGTATGTTCCGCTAAGTACTCTTGAGAGAAGTCCGCATAGCGAGAGTGCGGAGCTAAGAATGTATCGTCGAAGCCACGTAAAATAGGGTGGTATGGGTTATGTATCTCGTGGTTATAAACACCAGACAGCTTCTCTTTACGAGTGCGTTTTGGCAAATCATATAATAACTTCAAACCAGCCTGAGCCGCCCAACACACGTATAGCGTTGAAGTAACGTGCTTGTTTGCCCATTCCATGATGGTTTTCAGGTGATCCCAGTAGATCACATCTTCAAATTGAACCAAGCCAAGCGGCGCACCAGTGATGATCAATCCATCAAAGTTTCTTTCTTTGACCATTTCAAATTGGCGGTAGAAGTTATCAAGGTGTTCAGTCGGTGTGTTTTTACTTGGTCGGTCATCAATGCGCAGCAGCTCTACATCCACTTGCAATGGGCTGTTCGATAGTAGGCGTAAGAATTGAGTTTCAGTTTCAATCTTCTTCGGCATCAGGTTGAGGATCAAGACTCTAAGTGGACGAATTTCCTGTGTCGATGCTCTTGATAACGGCATCACGAAGATGTTTTCTTCACGAAGAACATCAGATGCTGGCAATTGGTCTGGAATGCGAATAGGCAAAGCTTTCTCCCTAAGCTAGATATGTAGACGTCTATACATCTAAATCTATAGTAGTTTGGTACGCTTGTCGATATACAAAATGGATAGATGTAAATTATTTGTGTTTTCTATCAGAAGCCATCTTCCGACGTCGGGGGAGTCTTATAATGTTTTACGACTACCTGAGTAAGGCATAAGTGCTTGGTTCTGTTATGTAGAACTAGGCAGTTATCAGAGCAAGCGGCTAGCATTTACGATAAACTCATGTTTTCGAATTAGCCTGTAAAGTGACAGATGAAGTTAATACTCATCCGAGGGTTGCCCGGTTCTGGCAAATCAACAAAAGCAAAAACCTACGATGCATTGCATGTCGAAGCGGATATGTATTACGTGAATGAGCAAGGTGAGTACCATTTTGACCCTAGGCAGCTGCAACAAGCTCATGGGTGGTGTAAGAACACGGCAGAAAATGGCTTGAAGCAAGGGTTGGATGTGGTTGTTTCGAATACCTTTATTAAGCATTGGGAAATGAAGGCTTACCGTCAACTTGCAAGAAAATACAAAGCTGACTTGATCATCGAAGTATGCCGAGAGCAATATGGCAGCATTCACGACATCGAACCGTCTGTGATTAAGCGCATGGCAAAAGATTGGCAAGAATAGCCTCGTGCTTATCCAGCTTGGCTGAATGGCAAATAGAATTAAATTAATAGAATAACTCCAAGGTAAAGATTGAAATGGCAAAGCGCTCAGTTGTGGTCGACATGACTTCTTATGGTATCTATTCCACGTGGGATTCCAAATCTAAAGACCTTCCAAAAATCCAAGAGTTCACCACCACCGTTGATGCTGAAATCGACGTAGAGTTTGGCTATATCCTGAATATCAAAAAAGCCAAAGGTGAGAAGATCCGTTACTGCATTTATCACCCAAACATCACCACAGACAAAGGTGAAGTGCTCGAACCGTTTGATGGTGAGGAGTATGTCGGTAACAATGACTGGGATTTCTACTTAGGTGACACTATCTGGGCTCCTGTCTCGAACAAGCTAGGAAAGTGGCGCATGACGGTTGAGCTAAAAGGCAACATCATCGCCGACAAGACATTCGACCTAGTAGCAAAAGACGAAGGCCAATTCTGGAAGCGTAGAGGGTTTTAGGTTCGACCTTCTATGTTCACCTAAACAACAAAAAGCCGAGCATCGTGATGATGTCTCGGCTTTTTTCATTGTGCTAGATAGAAGTGACTACCTAACTAATGGATTCGATTATTGCGTTACGTAAGCCACAACAAACTCAGTGATTGCGACCATGTCTTTCACTGCAATGTACTCTTCAGTGGTGTGAACTTTCGCCATACCAGTAGAAAGGTTAACTGTTGTCAGGCCTTTTGCGTTGAAGTTGTTTGCATCGCTACCGCCGCCAGTGCGTTTAGTGTTCGCTGTTACGCCAAGCTTCTCAAACGCCGATTTGATAGAAAGAATGTGCGGATGATCGTCTGCAATAACGAATGCATCGTAAGCACGAGTTGATTCGATTTCTACTTCAGCGCCGAACTGCTTAGCACTTTCTTGGAATGTAGAGATCATATGTTCAACTTGAGCCGTTAGCTTTTCGCCGTTTAGAGAACGTGCTTCAGCCACGACTTTAAGCTCTGGCATTACGATGTTAGTTGCTTGACCACCTTCAACAATACCAACGTTTGCTGTCGTTTCTTCATCGATACGAAGTAGGTTCATCTTAGTGATAGCGTCTGCAGCAACTTGAATTGCGCTGATGCCTTCTTCTGGTGCTAAACCAGCGTGAGCAGGGCGACCTTTGATTTTAGCAACAATCTTCTGCTGGCCAGGCGCTGCGTTTACGATAGTGCCAATTGGACCGCCTGTATCAAGTACGATTGCGTGCTCAGATTGAATGTAAGACATATCGAAGTTCAAAGAGCCGAACAGACCGCCTTCTTCGAATACAGTAAATGCAATCTCGATAGTTTTGTGCTCTTGTCCTTCAGCTTTAATGCAACGAACCGCTTCCATGATAGCTGCGATACCAGACTTGTCGTCACCACCTAGAATTGTGTTGCCTTTTGAACGGATGATACCGTCTTCGATGATTGGCTCAATGCCGATGCCTGGCGTTACTGTGTCCATGTGGCAGCTGAACACTGTGCTACCTGGAAGAGTGCCATCTAGACGAGCGTAGATGTTGAAACCATTAGACACTTCTTCAGGAACCGCCAGTTTGTGAACTTCAAAACCTAGTTCACCGAGTTGCTCAGCCAAAGCTTCAGCAATCGCTTTTTCGTTACGAGATTCACTATCAATTTTCACTAGATCGCAGAAATGTTCTACAAGACGTTGTTCATTAATTTGGGTCATTGTTAATTCTCATTATGCTTCCGCTTGTTCAAAAAGAAGCCGCGGAGGTAGGAACAGGAAAATCACTATAACGCCAATGAGGTAGATGATTGTCTGAGTTAAATCAAGAAAGTTGCCTGATTATTCTAATTAATGAGAAAAACCCAATTCAGATCCACCAGTGCGCAGGATTTTAATCTGTATATCTGTCGGGTATAATGTTTGACTGCTCTTAAAAAAACGTCAATAAAATTGGAATTCAATCAATAATGGCCCTGATAAATGAATAGAAACAATGTGTTAGGTTCATTCCTTTTCGTGGTGCTGATGAGTATTGTGCTGGGGCTGTATTTGCTCTATCCAACTTATGACGACGATTTAAAGCATATTCGCCCTGAAAACCCGAGTGTTTATAGTCCAGAGAAAGAGTTATCACTCTCTCAATATGGATCTGCGTTGATCGATATTCTCGATGTATCTCGTGGTGACCCTAATTTAGCTTCCCTACAACTTGAGGCTCTCCAAGCCAAGTTCCCAGACCAAGATAAAGCCATCTATCGTGCTTACGAATTGATGATTTTGTCGAACCTCGCGCAACATAAGTTGGATACCAAAGCGGTTTCCGAATACGTCAGGCAGATTAAAGCACTCGCACAACACGAACATATGGGTTGGTTAAAGGCCCAATCTCTCGTTGAATTAGCGATCGAATACATCAGTACGGGTGAGCTAGCGGAATCTGAAATCCAAATCAGAGCTGCGATAGATATCGCAGAATCGCTCCACTATGAAGAGTTGTTGATTAAGGCCTATAACACGGCTGGTGTCATCAATAACATCCGCAATGACTTTCCTGAAGCTCAATACTTTTTCCATAAAGGTTTAGACCTTGGTAAGAAGTACCCTCATCACATCTACAACAGCAAGTTAGTGTCAAATATGGCACTGCTTTATATCTATTTGGAAGACTGGCCTAAAGCGCTCAAGCTGATTAAAAGAGCCAAAAAGCTCTATTACAAGAGTGGACTACTCGAAGCGTCTACCATCGGCGTGCTGCATGTGAATGAGTCTTTTGCTTATCTGCGCAGTGGTGATTTAGTCAAAGGCCGAGAAGCATATCAAAGTGCGGCTAAGCTAAATGGCGATAACGTGAGTGAACGATACAAAATCATCCTATTAAAAGCAGAGAGTGATGTGTTGTTGGCGGAAAAGAACTTTGAGTCAGCTCGACAAGTCGCAAACTTGTGTCTTAGATACCCAGGCGTGGACAAATACACACTTCAATTGGGGCAGTGTTACCTAAATAGAGCCTTAGCGAACATTGGTTTGAACCGAGATAATTTTGTTTTTGCTGATCTAAAGCGATCGTCTGCAATGTTCGATGTTGTGGGGACTCGCAGCTGGAAGGTCCTCGGCTTAAGAACACTTGCTGAATACTATGATTCAAGAGGCGACAGCGAGAACGCACTTCGCTACTTCAAGCTCTATTACAAGGGTAATAAAGCGCTGCTATTTGATAAGCGCCAGAGTGATATCTTTTTACTCGAGCAAGATTTCGCTACGGCATCATTAGCTCAAGAAAACGAACTGCTTAACGCAGAAAAAGAGTTGGGTGAGCTGACATTAGATAAGCAGCAATTACGGAATCGAATCGTCGTCGCTTTGGGTATCATGGTGATGATAAGCGCCACGTTACTATTGATAAGGTTACGCTCGATCCAGAAGACCAACAAAGAACTACTTAAGCAATCAACAAGATGCGAACTGACAGGCTTATACAATAGGCGTTACTTAGAGCAACGGTTAACTCAGCCGATGCCACATCATTTGTCGTCGTTTGGGTATACGCTCGCTATTCTAGATTTAGACCGCTTCAAACAAGTTAATGACACTTATGGCCATGATATTGGTGACCAAGTGCTGGTGGAAGTCGCTAAGCGTTTAGAGAAAATCTTATCAACAAACGATGTAGTGGCAAGATGGGGTGGGGAAGAGTTTGTTTTGTTGCTGTCTGGTTCCATTGATCCTGAGCAACAGTTGAACGTTATCCGTTTAGCTATTTCTGAAACACCCATTGATACGCACTCCGGCTCTTTAGACCTCACCACATCGATAGGAGCGTCGATTGGTATTGTTCATGAGCAACTCAATCAAGATACTTACAAGAAGTACCTCAAAGCCGCGGATGATGCACTATATCAAGCGAAAGAGTCGGGTAGGAATCAAGTCATCATTGCTGAAAGTTAATCGCTAATCTGGAAACAAAAAGCCATTCTGATCTTCGTGAGATAAGAATGGCTTCTGGAACACTCTGAGATCGCTAATATCAAAATTTGAGTGAGAAGTGGGGTTTACTTAGCGATATGTCGAGTTTATCTATATCAACATTTTCTAAATGAGTTACTTAGCGACACCTTGAAGCATTTCAACCAATTCGCCTTCTGTCGCTGGTTCGCTAGCGAGTTCAATCACAGCCGAAGCTCCTCCCTTTAACATGTAGGCTTGGGTTCCGCAGTGGTCATAGTGGAACCATTTACCATCTACACATACGTCGGTATAACATCTTGGGTCTTGTTTAAGTTCCATATCAATTTCCTTATTAACATTTGCCTAACGTTTTTCAGACTAGTTGATCACAAATCTAGGTAAATTGATCTAAATCAATCTAGAGTGTAATTGATGATTTAATTATCAAAATAAGAGAGGTGTGTCTAGCGAAGGAGCGACCTCTCGTTGGGCACTGCGCTCAAAGGTCGTGATTCTGGTTGGCAACTCTCGCTCTTTTGCTTGCCAGGTGATGCTTTTCTACATACGCTAGCTACTCTCTTAATCCCTATACAGACTTGATTGTGTTGGAAAATGACTAATATCTTTATCGTTGTAATTGTTCTGGTTGTGTTCTTTTACTTTATTCAAAAGTATGTGGTGAAACACGATGACACCAAAGACCACGCTTATCAGAAGAAAGGCGCGTTGATGTCGGCGCAACAGGCGACATTCTATAATGCGCTAAAATCAGCTGTGGGCAACCATGGGGAAGTGTTTGCTAAAGTCAGCATGTCGAACGTACTTGTTCCTGCTAAGACGAACAATAAGAAGAATTGGTTTATCGCCAACAACAAGATCTCACGTAGTTACTTCGACTTTGTTGTTTGCGACCCGCGAACGCTAGAGCCCCGCGTTATTATCGAACTTGATAACGGCAAAGAGCTCAATAAAGGGAAAGTCGATCGCGAAAAGCTACTAATTCACGTGTGTAAATCGGCAGGTTTACCTCTGATTGGTGCATCTATTAAACACAGCTACCAAGTGAGCCGTTTGAAGAGGTTACTGGCAGCACACATCGATTTAATCGAGCCATCAAAAGAAGTGCGATTTTGTAAGAAGTGTGGTAGCCCAATGATCATCAAACTGGCAAGCCAAGGCGATTACAAAGGCCGACGCTTCTTCACTTGTAGCCGCCAGCCAAACTGCACCTATACCGAAAACTACAACGTTGTATTCGATGTTGAAGAATAGTTGGTATCGATAGTAATGCATCCGGTTGGACTCCATTCAATCGCTTAGATACGAATAAGTTATACAAACTAAAAAGCCGAGCATTGATTATGCTCGGCTTTACTAATATTAAGTGGATTGGTTTAGACTAAAACGCGTAACGCATACCGAGCTGTAGCTCATCTTCGTCGTTATCGCCTTCCCCACCTTCGCCCTCGTCTAACATGTTAAACTTATAACTACCAAAGAAGGCCACATCGCCAATATAACGTGCGTATTCTAGACCGATAAAGTTAATGTCGTAATCTGCAATATCGTCAGCTTCAAAGTAGCTGTAGGTCAGGTTGACGGTGTTGACACCAAACGAGTATCCCAAGTAAGCATCGGCAGAATCGTAGTCTGAATCTTTTACGTCTAGACCTGAAATACTACCAAATTGATAGAGTGCGGCGAACCAAACCCCCTGATCGTTGGTGTACTTAACCGCACCAATATAGGCATCAGAAGTTTCTGTCCCAACGCCATAGGTTTCATCACTTGACGCATAACCGACGCCAATATCTAACCCAATCGAAGTGCTGCCGGCGACAACTGCACCGAAGCCGTCACTTTGTGCTGATTCACTATCTGAATTGAAATTGCCATCAATTTGAAAGGTGATGTTGTCGCTTGTCAGTTCATAACGTAAAACATTTTTTGCTCGATCAGCAGTCGACACCGTGTATTCATTGATATAGCCGCTGAAGGTTTCAGCCATATCCGTCCAATCGGTTAAGTAGGTAACGGCATTATTTTGGTGGCCATAATAGACGTTACCGTGATTGGTTTGAACACCCGTATATAAGAATCGAGTGTTAATGCCGATATCATCTGATGCGCCATCTTCAGACTCTGTTAGTTCGAATTCATATTTCCCAAAAAAGGAAACATCGTCCGACGCTTTTTGTGTGCCATCGACACTTAAGCGGACGCGTGATCTATCACTATAGGTGCTATTATCAGTACTTTTATTCTCATCAGAGAAATTCCCTCGAACTTCTGCGCGGCCGCCGATATTGAATACTGTTTCATCTGTCTCATAAATGGTCGCCGCCGATACGGCAGATGTCGATAGTATGCTCACCACTGCAATGGCGATATGTGATTTTTTCATAATTTATTCCCTATTTTTCACACTTGTATTTATCGTAAACCATAAATTCACGTATAGCATTGAATTTAGATCATTGATTCCTACAGGTTATGAATATAGGCGCGCTTTACCATTATGCAAATTTCATTATGTATTACTGTGCTGTATGTATTCAAAATGGCTATGATGTGTGGGGTTGGGTTTTGAATTGCTTATAGATTGTTGCTCTTGAGGGAGATTAATTGCAGCTGATGTTTTTCGACTATAGAGTGCTATCGTATTTATGTATGTTGGTAATAACCCGGCCACTTTATATGAAAAATCCGAATTTAGTCATTGCGGCCTAGTAATTCGATGACGACGATTACAAAATCGTGGTGATTTTTATGAATGATGTATTTCAGTGAGTTACAAAGACTCTGCGTGCCTTTCACTTATAATGATCAAAATACTACGGTAACCCAATGGGCAAGCAAAATTTTTGACACTAAATATAGGCATTGATCTATACCTGTATGGTTACTGTAAAGGCCAAGAAAAACGGTATAGACAACAAAAATCCCAAATTGAACACATTAGGTTAGTTAATTGGTTGTCATCAAGGATTAGAATTTTTTCTAACTAAACTTTGTTTTTCAGCGGTTTGACGATAATCTGGGTGTAAAATCGACATGTTGTTATGTCTTTGATTGCAAAGTGAGCAAACGAATCGCAAGATGCCAGTTAATACTTGCACCATCTGTTTATCATGGATATCATCGTTGGCGTTCTAAGGGAATGCGTCCGTAGCTCAGTTGGTTAGAGTACCGCCTTGACATGGCGGGGGTCGGTGATTCGAGTTCACTCGGACGCACCATTCCTTATTTGTTTTTATTGCATAACTATTGAGTTTGTCACAATGGTAGTAATAAGAAATGAGAACATCGCCCGCTTAGCTCAGTTGGTTAGAGTACTTGCATGACATGCAAGGTGTCACTGGTTCGAGTCCAGTAGCGGCACCAAATTCGTTCTTTCTGAACAAGCAAAAAGCCCACCTAGCGTGGGCTTTTTTGTGTCTGCGTTTCTGGAAAGTACCTTAAATAGCATCATTCTTGTCTGCCTCCCCGTTGAATAATTATTGGATGAGCTAAGTGACTCATATCTCTCAAACTCGATTTGTGACCGCGTGGTGACCATGCTGTGACAACCTTCTAAGCATATACAGTTTGGAGTAACAGAACATTTAAGAAATAGTCATCAGCACATTTTTAAAAAGAATGCTCTCGTTAATCGTAAACGCCCCATGAACCT
>NZ_JBFRLK010000029.1:0-17025 GCF_041469805.1 Vibrio sp. 10N.286.48.C11
TGATTTGATCAACAACGCCATCTCTCAGTGTCAACAGAAACAGCACTATTCATCACTCTCAATTATAGAGGAATAGCTTAAATTGTTTATTTTTAAGAGTATTTACCAAACTAACGGATAGAAAACACCTCTCATAGTTGGCAGTTGTGCGTCAATGTCAATAAATAAGAGCATAGCGAACGACCTTTACCTTTAGGTCATCTTATTCCGATTCTATGAAGTGCCGAGGCATTAAATCCATTTTAAATAATGATAATATTGATTACTGCATCACAGTTCAGTACTCATGTACGGCAATTTTCTGGACCACATTTACATTTGTCTATAGTGTTTGCGTTATTGATTATCCAAAGCGTGGCTTTGGTTAACCTTAGCTTGCTATCAAATAGAAAGTGGTTTCGATGAGTAGAGAAACACAATATGCCTTTTGGATGTGGGAAAGTAGCGATGAAGAAAAAGATAGGTTTATTAAAGACTACGTTTTTTATTTTGGTTATCGCTGTTGTTGTTAATTTTGGTGGAAAAGCGGAACCTCAAAGAAATACTTCAGAAAAGAATATTTTGGATATGGAGGTCGTTGATGAGCGTCTTAACAACAAGTTAGATGCGTACGACATTCCCCCAAACCCAAATAAAGATAGCAACCATGGATTTGGACCAAGTTGTCAATATAGTTGTCACGACCCTATGTAGAGCATTATTAACGTGCTATACAGCAGGTGCAAAGGGTGCAAAGGATGCAATGGATGCAATGGGTAGCTAATTGAATTTTAAGATTAGTTTATCCCAATTTTTAGAGAGAGTAATACAATGATTAAAAAAAATAGTCTGCTTCTTCTTATCGCTACTGCTTTCGGGCTTGCAGGGTGTGGTGGTGATGGTGGTGATACACCAGTTACGCCACCACCAGAGATCGATCCTCCGAACCCGCCAATTTTTACGGGAACTCAAGTCGACATAAACTTTGATATGAAGCATGTAGTAGGTGGAATTGAAACATTTGACCGTCGTAAGTTTATCGGTATCCATGCTTCATTACTTGAAAATGAATGGCATGACGCCAATAATGGTGCATCAAACGATTCTGATGATTTAATTACCGACTTTTTAGATAGCTATGATGTCTATCTTGGCCGAAACACCGGTGCTATTTCTTGGGAGCTTCGCAATGTTGAAGAAGATTCGGCAAAGTCTGGTTTTGTTGATGAGACTTCAATGACTAATCGAGGTGGCGTGACTAAAAACCAATTTCTTACCGGTGCAAATATAAAGTTTGAAAAAGGCCGTCAACATTGGCATCGCTCAACCGATGTGATTATCGCTGCGCAGCAACACCCTTACTGGCCAGATGGAACTAAGATCAAATCATTAGGTGATATCACACCATGGTCATTTTCTCAGGCTGATACTGCTGAAGAACCTTTAGGTACGGCTACTGGTCATTATATGGGCCAATACTTAAAGTCTTTCTTCGATGCATCTTCAACAAGTGCGGATGCAGGTGAACCTAAACCTAGTTTTGTTGAGGTAATGAATGAACCTTTGTACGATTTAGTTGATGACACTGATTTAACTGATGCTGAGAAGTTAGCAAAAACACATAAAATATTCGAATTTCACAACGCGGTTGCCCATGAGGTTCGGAAAGCGAATCGAGAGGCACTTATTGGTGGTTATACGGCTGCATTTCCAAATTTTGAAGAAGATAACTTTCAACGTTGGGAAGATCGAGATAAATCTTTCATCGACATTGCGGGACAGAAAATGGATTTCTTGTCTTTGCACCTATACGATTTTCCAGCTTTTCAAAATTCGCAACGATATCGCCGAGGTGGAAATCTAGAAGCAACACTTGATATGTTAGAGCAATACACATATCAAAAATTTGGTGCGCCTAAACCAATGATTATTTCTGAATATGGAGCTCAAGTCCATACGACGAAAAACAATCCGTGGGAGCGTTCTTCTGACTGGGAAAACGTAGTCTCTTTTAATGCTATGTTGATGAGTTTTATGGAACGTCCGGACCAAATTTTGAAAGCACTACCTTTTATCGTTGTTAAAGGTGAATGGGGGCGACAGGGAGACAACATACCATATGAATCTCGTCTAATGCGACAAGCAGATGAGCCTGCAAGTCCTACCGGTAAGTGGGTTTACAGTGACATGATTTATTTTTATGAATTGTGGAAAGATGTTCAAGGTACAAGAGTTGATACATGGTCTTCAACAGCAGACATTCAGGTTGACGCTTATGTTACTGACTCTAAGGCCTATATTATTTTGAACAGTTTAGATTTTAATAACCATGAACTCGCACTAAATACACTTGGATTAGATGGTAATGTGATAGATAGCGTGAAGATCAAGCACTTCCTGCAGCGTAGTTTTGGCGGCGTTAAGCGAGGTCTTATCGATGAAACAGATTCACTTTCACTCCCCGATACTATTAATTTGAGTGCCAATTCTACAATGGTGTTAGAACTTACTTTTGCTTCTGATGTTGCTATTATCGAAACTAATGAAGAAACTAAGTACTATGCCGATACTTATAAGCAAAGCATTAATGCTAATCAGACAATTACATTCGACATTGATAATGTTCAACTTGGCAATAACGGGGAAGCAGTTCTTCGCATGGGGATCGGTCGCGACTTTGGTAAAACACTACAACCAACGTTGACTCTGAATGGCAAAGTGATCGAAGTACCTGAGGATTTTCGTGGTGATGACCAATATTTGGATGGCAAAGGTCGCAATAGCTTCTTTGGTTTAATTGAAGTTCCTGTTGAACTGGCTGATATTAACGTTAACAACAAGATAGAAGTCAAGTTTAATGATAACGGAGGTTACGTATCATCAATGACTTTACAGGTATTTGATAGTTCTCGTGAGCTAGTAAGGACGAGAACACAGTAAAGTATATCGTTCCCTTTGATTACTGTGCGACTGTATATTATTATCGCACAGTAATCGTTTTAAGGTTGTGCTTACGTTGACTTATCGTCTCAAAGTATTCTGATAGAAAACCAACAATAGTGAACGGCTGTAAGCTATGTTAAATAGCGCCGAAATGTTAACCCTTAATCGTATTCTCTAATGTCTATATCGTCGCATTATCATCGTCGATGTATTGGCATCTTGCATAAATTTTGCGGCAGCAGGAGCTTTCATAAAGCTTGCCATCGATGCTTCAGCATCTTCTAAAGACTCCCAGTGAACGATCACTCGCCAATAACCTTTGTTAGACATACCGGCTTTTCGCGAAATAAAACCAGGTTGTTTTGATACATGACTGTCTTCAACTGCTGTATCAAGAGGCATAAATTGTTCGGCACTTACACCATCTCTTAGATCAAATGTCGCCACTTCGACGACGTAATCAGAAGTGAAGCCAAATTTACCATTGTCATTTTTCCGTTGGTCTTTACTTAGTATGGTTTCTAACGTGTCCCAATGTTCCACGATTTTACCATTTTCAACCCTAAAAAGGTCGTAAAAGGACGTATGTTTTCCCATAAAAGTACCTTCGCTTACCGCCAAAATAAAACTACCCTCACCCAATATTTTATGATTAGTGGAATACACCATAGGGGTGCCTGCTTCGGCTAAGGCTTTCATTGCCTTACTTAGCCCCTCAAGGCCGTCTCCGACCATAGAATTATGTTGTAAGAAACCTTCCGGAGCGCTGTTGACAAACATACCAATTTTGCTCATATCACCTTGAATCAAGATAGTGTCAATAAAATCTGCGACGAGTGCTTTGTTTTCTTGCGTTTGGTCGACATCAATAATTTCTGTCGAGCCGTCTAGCTGAGTGCGTCCACTTGGATTCTTTCCGGTCAATTCTTGTAAGTTATCCCAATGTTCAACGATCAATCCATCCTCAAAGCGAAAAATATCAAACCCCGCTTTGGGACCAAAGAAATTATAATCAGTGTGGAGAAATACATAATCGCCATCTTCTGCTGCTCGTATGACTTTTGCTTTGGCAGAACCTTTCGGCAGAGAACCTAGCACTTTGCCGAAACCTTCTAACCCATCTTCAACGGCAAGATTGTGCTGGATATAGTAAGCGGGATTAATGTAAGCAATAGCGGACTGGTCACCAGTTTCGATACTAGAAACAACGGCGATTGCTTTCTCTTTGTTGGACATCTCTTTGGCTGTAATTGTTCCGGCAGCGAAACTAGAAACGCTTAATGACGTTATAAGAAAAATAACAACCTTCAAAATAAAATGATACATAAAATAGCTCCCTTTGTAATACTGTTTAAATTGTAGCTGAGCTCTTAGATTACGTTGTTTTATTTTATCCGCCCCATGAACCCACGGGGCGACTTGTCAGTGTTTGAAGTTCCAAGGTAGGAGTGCGTTGATATCAGGCTCAGCTTTCGCCAGCTCCTTCATGCACTTGACCATGTAGTCGTAGAGGATAAGACCGTTGGCTTTCGCGGTCTCGACGATGCTGTAAAGCATCGCGCTCGCGTCAGCACCATTTTGAGTAGCCGAGAATAACCAATTCTTTCTGCCAATGACCAGTGGTTTAATTGCGCGCTCAGCACGATTATTGTCGATAGATAAGTGACCATCGTCGATATAACGAATGAGCTTTGACCACTGCCCAAGCGTATATTTTATCGCTTTGCCTAGTGGGCTAGAGCCTATCACCTTCTGGGTTGTCATCCATTGGTAAAACTCATCCAGTATCGGCTTGGCATACGCTTGACGCTCTGCTTTTCGTTCTTCGGCAGATGCACCTTTTAAGCGTGATTCTATTCTGTAGAGTTTTTGGATTTTTGCCAATACCGTATCCGATTGACCAGACTTTCCTTTACCTTGCAGCTTTTTCGCATCCATAAATTTACGGCGAGCGTGGGCCAAACAACCCACGTTGCTCACGGGTAATTTGTCATACGCTGCATAGCCATCCGTTTGAAGATAACCGTGGTAATCACCTAAAAAGGCCATGGGGCATGCCCTCGCACGACAGTTTTGATAGTCGTACAAGACAATGTTTTTAACATTTGGTAGCGCGGCTTCTGGCGAGTCGGCTCCCGAGCAGTATAACCACATGTAACACTGTTTCTCTTCTTTAAGTACATTAAGCGGCGGTTTATCCGCCTGAACCACCACCTGCTCTAGCAGGTGTGTTTTCAAGGCAGCGTAAAGCGGAGCGAATTTCTCACTGACTTGGATAATCCACCTTGCCATGGTGGTTCGTGATAGCTCGATACCAGATTGGGTAAACAGCGACTCTTGTCGATACAGTGGCATTGCATATTGATACTTGCCTAGGATGATATTGGCCAGCAAGCTTTCTGTCGCGAAGCTCTTAGGGATAATGCTTTGCGGCGTTGGCTTTTGAATGATGCGGTTGTTGTCTTTGGTTTGCTCGCACTGGCGGCAAGCATACTTAGGGCGAACATATTCCAACACTTTGAGTACCGCTGGCGTGAACTCAAGTTTCTCGCTGCGGTCTTCACCGATTCTATGCAGGCTATGATTACAGCAAGCGCACTGCTTCTCATGGTCGTCTAAATCAAGTTCGATAATCTCACGAGGTAAGGTCTTTTGAAGTGGCTTGCGTTTACCGCGTTTCTTTGTTGTGGCGGTTGTTACCTGAACCTCTTCTTCCTTAACAGCTTCACATTCCACTTCGTTGAAGAGGTCACCTTGAGATTCATCGTAAGGCTTTAATGCCTCCGAACGTTTCGCGAACTGGCGGTCGAAGGCAAGTTTGAGTTGCTCAAGTAGCGATTGACGCTCTTGTTTCCACTCGCTTTTCTCCGACATCAGTGCTTTCACCATCGCTTGTAGCTCGGCAACACTTTGACTTTCTGGGTTGATATCTGGCGTCTTTTTCATGACATTTATTATACTAAAATCATGCCGTTAACGCTTGGTGGATAAAGCTTTCTTATCGTTTAAGTCATTGTAAAATCGTTTATTCGAACGGGTTTATGGCCGATAATCGTGAAGCCAGAAAGCAGTCTATCAAGCTCGAATTGAGTCAGGGTAAACACATCATTTTTCTCTTTTGTAGGCCACTTGTACTTGGCTTTTTCGAGGCGTTTATACCAGAGGGCGAAGCCTGTTTTATCCCAGTACAATACTTTCATTTTGTCGCGCTGTTTGTTGGTAAACAAGAACAGTGCGCCACTTCCCAAAGGCAAATCGGTGTCACTTTCGATAATCGCAGCGAGGCCGTTGATGGACTTTCTAAAATCGACGCTCTCACGATACAGATAAACCTCTGGGGCGCTCAGCATGCCTTTCATGACAGCGCTCTAATGAGTTCAGCTAGGTAGGTCGCGGGTGTTCCTTGCGGAATACTCAGTTCAATATCATTCACGAGCAGTGTCATGTTGACTGTTGGTATCTGGACTGCCTGATATTTTGTTGTCTTTTCGACGACTTCTGCTTTCACGAAGCGAGCGATTTCGGGTTGCTCTGCTGTTTGTAATTGCTGGCGCTTTGCAAAGAACGTCGACAAACTTACGCCATGTTGTTCACAAAAAACTCGCTGAGTCACGTTGCACTTTTCGTATTGCTCTAGCAAGGTTTGCCATTCTTGGTTGGTACGTCGTTTTGCCATTTCAACTCTCCTTTTTGTTGGAGAGCTGATCATATTATCCGTGCTGGAAGATTAGAATGCGGGGTTTATGATGCGCTTACGTTTTATTTGAGTGCTTGTTGAAATGAATGAGAGCGGAATGGCTTTTTGAGGAATGATCATACCGAATGAGAACGAGTATTCCATAGCGAGATTTGTATCCAGAGTTTGGCGAATAGAATAGTGTCTGTAGGCGTTTTAATCTTTGGTTAAGTAAAGATATTTTGGTCAAATTTTTCAATGGATTATTAAGGATATCAGATTATGGATAGGGCTTCTTAGGTGGTTCTATTGTTCGAGTACATCAATATAGTACAGGTGTAACTACTTAAAGCTAAGAGCAAATATGAAAAAGCCGAGGAGGAAATTGAACGAAAATCTATTTGATATTAGGTCATGGTGGTTTACCGATTTTCTTTGGTTTATCTGAAGGACCACGACACGGCATCGTGCACTCTGAAAGTTTAGTGGTACAACTGAATAACGTTAATATTACTGTTAGTGATAAAGGGTATGGCAGCGAACCTCTCTATTGTTTTGTTCGGGAGCATAGTGGAGAAACGGTCATTGCTAAGCGCAATTATGGACGAGAAAATATGGACATAAGTATCGCCACTTACTCAAAAATGCTTTCGTTAAGATTAATTATTATCTAGTAATTTCAGTTCGATATGACAAGGACGAAAGGCGTTATGCCAACATGCTATCGTTGGTATTTGTGTTAATGTTGTTGCCTATGTATTGCTAAACATGAAACGCACAGTAAAGATCAATACACTCTAGCTGAAAATCTATCATTAAAATATAAAGTTTCTTATCTTTAACAGTTAAAGTTCGATCCTGCCCTAAGAAATAATAGTCACGGTGATTGCCTGTGTAAAAGTATCACAAGATCACAAAAGGGCTTCATTAGTGCTTTGGTTAACAAAAAATGAATTTTGGTTTGCCTTTTTTGCGTTGAGTATATAGATTGGTCTAGTGGTTCTGGAACAGATTCAGGTGTTTGGACCCAAACACTAAAATATTAGTTGGATCAACATAATTTAGCTTATCTAACCGAGCTCTTCTTCTCTCTTGGTGGGGGGGGGATATGATTTTTTCGGTTGGAAAGCTTCATATCTCATCACTAATAAGTTATTGATTTAAAGTGACGGAACTCTGTATCCAATGAATGCTGTTGTATTTTAAACAATGTAAAAATTAAAAATTAAGGACAGATTATATGAAGGTTGCGTCAAAAACACTTTTTATTGCGAATGCTATATTTCTCTCAGGTTACGCTTTTGCCAGTTCCCAGGTGTATGTTGATCTGAATGTTAAGCATGAAGTTGGCGGTATTTCTGAATTTGATCGTAGTAAGTATATCGTAATGCACTCAAAAATAACCGAGCCTGATTGGGAAGGCGAGGATATAAAACTTAGATATTTGCTTGACAATTTGGATGTTTATTTTGGTCGTGATAACGGTACTATGCCTCTACACGCGACCATGGTAGAGCAAGATCCAAATAGACCAGGTTACGCAGACCCGCAGAGTATGGCGGAACTTGGTGAAAGCCACCGTATAAAAAACTATGGTGAAAAACTGGCAAGGCATCACCAATACGATGACCGTTTTGAAGCGATGATTGGTGGCCAAATACACCAGTTTTGGATTGGTGAGCACAAAGGGAAAGGAGGGTGGACGTTTAAGAATACTGATGCGGTCGGCGAATTTATGGGACGATTCCTTAACAATTTTTATCGTGAGGAAGGTGAATTGCCGGCCAAGGGGCACAAACGTCCTAAGTATGTTGAAATTCTGAACGAACCACTCTATGAACTAGTAACCGTGCATGGTAACGACCCAGTAGACACCTTTATTTATCACAATGAAGTGGCAGAATCGTTCCGTAAATACGTCGATGACGATTCTGTTATGATCGGCGGTTACACTACCGCATTCCCATGGTTCGATGATCGAAATTTTAAGCGTTGGGATGAACGCATGAAGTTGTTTATCGACACCAGTGGTGAGTATATGGACTTTATGTCAATTCATCTTTATGACTTTGGTTATTTAGGTCGAGATGGAGGTGAAGTGAACTTCCGTGGTGGTCGAATTGAAGCCACCATGGATATGATGGAGCAATATCAATATCTAAAGTTGGGTGAAGTGAAGCCATTTATGATTTCCGAATATGGCGGTCGTGACCACAAAACAGAGAAAGAGACCTGGTCAGCTAGAAATGACTGGCAGACGATGAAATCGTTTAGTCCTATGATGATTCAGTTTATGGCTAAGCCCGATCAGATACTTAAAGCGATTCCGTTTAGTTTGACAAAGGCAGAATGGCACGGTGAGGAAGGGCGGAATTATCCATGGCGTTTGATGCGTCATAACGATGAGAAGAAGGGAGAGATTGGGAGTCATTATGTTTACACCGATATTATCAAGTTCTACGAATTGTGGTCGGAGGTAAATGGTACGCGTGTCGACACGAAATCAGTTGATAAAGATGTTTTGGTGGATAGTTACGTAGACGGTAAAAAAGCATATGTTGCGGTAAGTAACCTGCTGAACAAACCAGCAGAAGTATCAGTTAACTTAGTTAATGTGCAAGGGGCGGAATTCGAAAGCCTTAAGATAAAGCACCTACATAATGTTGATGGTGATATCACGTTGACAGAGACATCATACAACGAAATGCCTGATAAAATAGCCATCCATCCAGAAGCCTCTATGATTTTTGAGTATGTATTTAAGAATCCAATTGAAATTGAAGAAAAATCGGTAGAGCGCAAGTACTATGCAACAAGTTATCATCAAGCGATCAAGGCGAATGAATCGATTAACTTCAACATCAATGATGTTCAAACAAACGAATTTGGTGCAGCGGTACTTCGAATGAGCTTTGGACGTCAACACCGTAGCTCAAAAGAGCCAATCGTTACATTCAATGGTACTAAGTTAGATCTACCAGTGAAGTATTCTGGTGATGATCAGAAAAATAGGCCTCAGTTTTTCAATATGTTAGAAATTGATGTACCTAATTCACTCTTAAGACAAAATAATAAGATTGCAATTACCTTCCCAGACCAAGGAGGTTTTGTAACTAGTACGACGCTACAAACTTTCGAGTATAGTTCTGATATTCTTAAGCTAGATAAGCGATAATATTATTGGTTTAGTTCAAAGCGAAGGGTTACCTTTGCTTTGAACTTCGTTGCTTTTTAAAGCCTGCTCTACTGCAGGGTGAGATCGTGAACATTTTTCAATCAAAATCACGATCGATTTGACGATCACATTTAGCTGTGATCATATACTCCCTTTTTAGGGAGAGCATGATGCATATTGACCACTTCAAAGAACATTTTCAAACGATTATCGACCAACGCCAAAGTGCAAAAGTCACATACTGCCTGTTTGATGTCCTCTTTGGCTCGCTATGTGCGGTGATTGCTGGCGCGAAAGGCTGGTTTGATATTCGTGAATACATTCTTGGTCATCATGATTGGTTTAAGAGTAATGGACTGTTTTTGAATGGAATTCCCGCTGATGACACAATAGCTCGAATAATCTCTACAATTGAGGCCGAACAGTTTCATGAGTGCTTCATTAAGTGGATGTCGTCAGTACATACTCTTACCGAAGGTCAAGTGATTGCGATAGATGGTAAAACGCTTCGAGGCTCATACAATCGTGAAGACAGGGCGAGCACCATTCATATGATCAGTGCTTATGCATCGTCAAACAAGCTGGTATTAGGACAGCTGAAAACCGAAGAAAAAAAGCAATGAGATTACAGCAATCCCTGAACTGATAAAGATGCTCGATATCAAGGGAGCCTTAATAACCATAGATGCAATGGCCTGTCAGACTAAGATAGCCAAAACCATTGTAGAGCAAGGTGGTGATTACTTGCTTGCAGTAAAGAACAATCAAGGAAAACTCCGACAAGCGATAGAAAAAGCGTTCTCATATCAACGAGCAAATGTGGCAGATAGCCTCTGCCTAGAGCAAGGGCATGGACGTGTAGAGTCACGCCAATGCTATGTTTTTGATAGCACGAAACTTGATGGTGACTTCTCTCGCTGGAAAGGGTTGAAGAGCATTGTAATGGTTGAAAACTTCCGCCTTGAGAAAGGCAAATCTATTGAGCTAGAGTACCGCTATTACATCAGTTCTAAAGCGCTTAGTGCAGAGCAAGCAGCGGTGGCCGTCAGAGAACATTGGGGCATAGAGTCAATGCACTGGGTGCTTGACGTAACCATGAATGAAGATGCGTGCCAGATATACAAAGAGCACGGTGCAGAGAACCTATCATGCCTACGTCATATGAGCTTAAATATGCTCCGAGAAGAGCCAACCAAGCTAAGCATTGTTGGGAAGCAAAAGCGATGCATGATGAATACATCCATGTTAGAGGCGGTATTGAGTGCTGGTTTTAGTCAGGTGGTGAAAAACTAGTAACCGTTCACCAAGGCAGTTTGACTTTTCATGATTGAGAGGATCGATACTACAGATTAAAAACGTTCGGGTACGGTTTCTTCTCAACAACAGAAGTGATGATTTCACTCAGAACTGACATTGCTGATAGGCCGCGCTTTTTGCAGGTTTCGATAAGTGTATGAATACGGCTACGGAATTTATCGCCTGCATCCGAGGTCGTTCCGAAGCTGATTTTCCTTTGAATGACAAAACCTCTAATACATCGCTCAGCTTCATTATTGGTTAAGGGGATTGATGCTTTCTTGAGGAAAACCCACAAGCTTTCCCTATGTTTGAGTAGTAACTTGCATCGCCCCCGATACCGCTTGACCATGACACCTGTCCCTTTGGTCAACCAATGATCGAACGATTTTTGTAGCCTGTGCATTCGCCTTAAATACAGTGAATAATCCAACTCACCTTGCTCATAACGATGTCGAGTATGGAAAATGGTGTTCGTCAGCAAACAAAGATGTTTGCCAATATAAGCGGTGTGGCCACCGCCACTATAATCCGCCATTTGTTGAAGGTTACGCTTAACATGCGCTCAGCATAACTGATGACGGTCTGCGGCTATCCAGTTATAACTTGGGCACTGGTCGCTGACCACGATGTCTGCATACTCTGCATCAATGACCTTTTTCGCTGATGAGGTCGAGCGCGAATACAGTATTTGTTCATAAACAAGTTCATCACTGGCCACCAACCAACACCAACGCAGGCTCGTTTCATCATTTCGGTGATGAGAGGTTTCGTCAGCATGAACCAAAGGTGCTTTCTTTAACGCTTGTTTTATCGCTTGATGCAATGGAGTTAGCATTGAAGCGACTTTCGTTTGCGCTTCACTAATCGCGCCGACCGAAAAAGTTGTGCCAAGCTGTTCTTTGAGCAGTGATTGGATTTTCCGAACACTGAGATGATATTGCCCCGCAAGAACCCCAATGTAACTCAATAAGTTCGGCCCTATAATCCCTTGCGATGCATCTTCATGCTTTTGAGCCTTTACGGTTTCTTTGCAGTGTCGACATTGACCTGAAAATAAACGGTATTCGGTGATATCGACAGTGGGTTTTGGAATATCGAAAACCTGATGGCGATAGTATGGCCCACCTTGGACCTCAATGTTAGATTGAGCACAACAAGGACAAGTTTCAGGGAAACAGTCAATAATGACATCCGTTTTCTTTAACGGTGAGAGTTTTCGTTGATGCCCTGTGTGGCCTTGTTTAGCTCCTCTCGAATTGCGACCACCAGAGCTTTCAGCTTTTTTCGTTCATGGCGATCTTTAGGGTTGTCCGAAGAGGGCGATTTTGAAGAGTTTTTGGAGCTAGTAGTTAGCTTATCTTCATAATGTCGAAGCTGTTCCCACAGCTCATCAATAAGCACTTTAGCCTCATTTAAATCCGAGACTTCAGGTGGTGCTTCTTGGTATTTAGGTGCTTTTTTTCTAGTCATGAAACCATGATGGCTACCTAGAGGGATCACTCAATACCAAAAGTGGGATCAAGTGCGTAAGGTCACACTTTTTATGTCAATAGGGTTTGGTGAACACTTACAAAAACTAGACACTCATGCGCTCACCCTGTGCTCTACTGCCTTTCAGATCCTGTAATTCTGTCGGGGCGAGATCTTACATAATTTGTAGGGTTTAATTGACGAAATATCAAACTGCATGATCAATTTATGAGCGGCTGTATTAAAGGATTAAATATTCTTTATTTTCGACTGAACTAATCCTGATTTTGATTTGAGCAACCTTAGTATCTTTTTTCGCACAGCTTCTAGCTCTAATTAGATCACGCATAGCTTCATGTGTCATGTCGGGAACCCAGACATCAACCAACTCACCAGCTCTTAATAGTCGTGCAAGAGCAAGAGCAAGAGCAAGAGCAAGAGCAACAGCATCTCGATGATCATTTTTAATCTTGTTAGTCGAAATTTTGGGAATTCTAGAGGGTGCCACAACGGTACAATCTATATTCATGCTGAGCAGCAATCGATAGAGGCCAGTAGGTCCTGCTTCGTAGCAGACAAAAATGGAGCCGTGGAGCTTGATCAGCTTCTTCATTAGTCGAATGACGGAGTCTTTCTCTGAAGAAATATTACCATAGAATCGAACTTCCCCTTGCCGCTCTGGGTTTGCAACCGCAACGGCAATAGTGTCCTTGTGTACATCTAGTCCAATGTAAGCAGAATAATTGACGGTTTTCATATTGATGACCTCCAAAAACGCACCATAGGTGAGTCTTAGTATATAAGGACATACCATCTGGTTATTCTCGGCTACTCAAAATGGTGCTGACGCGAGCGCGATGCTTTACAGCATCGTCGAGACCGCGAAAGCCAACGGTCTTATCCTCTACGACTACATGGTCAAGTGCAAGAAGGAGCTGGTGAAAGCTGAGCCTGATATCAACGCACTCCTACCTTGGAACTTCAAACACTGACAAGTCGCCCCGTGGGATCATGGGGCGTTTACTGTCTACTTTCATTCAATTCAATCGTTTTCATTTAGACAACATGTATTGCTGAGCGATAAGCACCTATTTGGCAAATTGGGGCTGGCTAGCCTCACACCTTCCTAGAAAACAAAAAAGCCCATAGGCACTGAAGGAGAGAGTGTGCCTATGGGCTAATGGATAAATTAGGGCTTAAAACTTAGCTAAGGATGTTTTCACCACGGTTTTCTTTTTGCGCGATAGTCACCGGCCATCCTGGGTAGACGTTGTCCAGTGTTAGGTCGCTGATATCGGCCAAGTAACGGATTGCGGTACAGGTGTAAGTCAGCTTCTCGGTATCAAACTCAACGATACCAAAGCCACTGCCTTTCTCATTTGCATGCACGTAACGGTTACCACTTTTACCTACTACAGGGTTAGCAACGGCATACACATAGCTTCTACCACCGAAGGCGTCGGTTGATTCACCAGTGTGCGGCAGTCCATGAGCTGGAGGGTTTTCTCGCTTATAACCTACAGAATCGGGCAGCCAGTATCGCTGCCAGCCGGCGCTAATGGCGGGAACGGCAAAGGCCCAGTTGCTGTCCCGTTGCTTCTCAACACCATATTGAGATAGCGTTGCTAGATGTGTATCACCACAAATATGCAGTGCCATAGATTCACGGATGGCGTCAATGGCACGGTTTCTACCACTGAGTGGCCAGCCATTACCATCAAAGTCGTATTTCAAGTAGTGGTTTGGACCACCGCTATGGGTTGAAAGGCTCGCCCAGGTTGTCTGACTTAATGCGGCTTTAAGTTTTTGCGAATCCCAGTTTTGACTCCACTCGATGAGGAATTTCTCCTGAGTTGGCCCAAGCAATTGCAGATCTTCTCTGTGAAGATCAGGGTTGAAATACAATGGATCTTCGTCTTGCCCCGTGACGCCTACTTCCGCACCCACCTTATCAGGTCCGGTTTTAAATTGGCGGTCTGACAGAATCGCAAAACCAACATCGGCGTAAACCATCTCGCCAAAGTAGGCAGAGATACCGTTGAGTGCCTCTTTTGGCGCCGCATCATAAGGTGCCGGATGGTGTGAGGTGTGAGTCTTGTGCACAACGTTGACAAACCCAGGAGAATGGATAAAGCCAGTCAATACTGAGGCAGTTGGATCGCGCTCAGGGTTTTCCATTGGTACGCCGCCTTCACCCCAGAAGTTACCTTGAAGTACATCGTGATCATCAGGGATACAGATGGTTGGGGCGATACTCATCGCTTCGCGGAAGGCCCAGCCAAACAGGTAGTATTTGCGCAGGTAACACAGGATCGATTTATCTTCTGGCGAGCGAACCAAGCCAAAGCCACCGTGGCTCTCATAAATTTGGTCACCTGAGAAGAACAATATGTCAGGGTTACTGCGCATAACGTTGTTCACTAGTGGCTCATACGGGTACGAGTAATAGTTCTGACAGGTAAACGCAGCCATTTTCAATGGGCGACCCTTGGGCTCGGCTTGAATCACGCCTGGCCACTCATCAGTGGTGTAGCTACCGTCCTTATGTTTCTCTTTATAAACAACTTTGTAGTCAACGGCTTGGTTTGCATCCCATGACTTGATTTCAAAAGTCGCAACCCATGCGACAGGATCAAGTTGCGCGCTTGAGTGTTTCACCCACTTGCCATCTTGTTTTAGGTGCAGCTCTAGCTCTTGAGTATCGTCTTTACCCATCGGGCCAGTAAAGCCAGTTAGTTTAAGGTCGTGGCCTTTATCAGTCTTGTTGACGGTGTACATCGACCATAGTACAGGACCAAAGTGCTGTTCCTGTTTTACGGTAAACGCTGCGCCGCGTACTTGCCAATCACGGAAACGGTAGTTTGAGCCTCTCAGCTTAGCTGGTAGGTCGTAAGAACCAGTCGATGGGATCAAGAAGTTGCTGACAACACCAATATTCCCAAGCAGCTCGTTACTTGCGGCAATATTGGTCAGTTTACCAATCAATTGGCCGCTTTTTACCGAGTAGGCTTCTAATATTAGGGTGATGGCGCCAGCTACTGCCGAGCCAGTCAGCTTAAGAAGGATCTCACCTTCACCCACATCTTCTTTCAAAGTTAGGGTTTTGCTACCAAGGATAAGTTTGTCGCCCTGATAGCCGGCGTTGTAACCATTTTCTTCAAAAAGGTTACTGCGATACTCGTTGATATCGCTCTTAGCACCAATACGTAAGCACGCACCGCCGTCTTGGTCTAACGTGTCGATTCGCTGAGCAATCACCGACATTTCGAAACCACCTTGAGGGTTGGTCACCTGATGAGTTAATAGGTGGACACTGCGGTTTCCCCCCTCTCTAACGGTCTCGACACCGCCATCACGGAGAGTCCAGTCGTCCATTGGGTTAGCCCAATAGTCACCACCAAGCCAGATACGGTCATTGGTGTTACCCCAGCTATCAGAAAAGTCCGCTGGTTTTGCATTTTCTGTTAGCTCTTGTGCATTAGCCAACGATCCTGAGCCGGACAAACCATAGTGAGCAACACCACCGGCCACGATGGTGCCTCCCACTGCTTTTAACATATTTCGTCGTGAAATGTTGTTTTTCATGATTATTACCATTTTATTTAATTAAACTTGTAAAAT
Organism: Vibrio sp. 10N.286.48.C11; assembly: GCF_041469805.1. NCBI lineage: Bacteria > Pseudomonadati > Pseudomonadota > Gammaproteobacteria > Vibrionales > Vibrionaceae > Vibrio > Vibrio sp. 10N.286.48.C11. Next base: position 16,164 of record NZ_JBFRLK010000029.1, read on the forward strand.
TCTTCATAGCTAACTTACGGCTAGCTAGAAGGTATCTAATTTGCCACGGCACTTAGTCTTGTGCTTCGCAGCAAGGCTTAAATAGGGTTATGCTCAGGCAGACGCCGTTTGTGTTCTGTCCTTGCAATTTTCCTGAATCTCTCTCAGTTCTTGGGGCTTTTTGTTACCACTTAAAGTGAAGATAGCGAGAATCGTTGCACAGCCGGAAAAAACTCCGCAGTAGATATAACTCATTGGAAAGCTGTAACTATCGTGCATTGTGCCCATAATAGGTGAGGCTATTGCGGTCATGATGTTATTCACAACTTGGAAGCCGAACATATAGGTAAATGAGTTGACTTTCTTATCAAACTGTTCTGCAACGTAACCAATCATCAATTTAGGAAATGCATTTTTGCGTTATACCACTGCTCGCTTACAGATGTAACCAAAAGTATCAAAGAGTAATTTTTGATGGATGTTGGGTTTACAAAAAGCAATTAACTACGAGAAAAATGCGTCTCGACGCACTAAATTTTCTGTCAGCGTCATCATCATAACTGATTAAAGGAAAAGTTAAATGACAGGTTGCTGGAATTGGTTGATATGTCACAAATTTGTGATTGGTCTTAAGGAGGGGGGCGCAAGGGGTGATACTTGTAAAGTATTGATATAAAAGAAATGATTTCGTAATAAATGCAAAAACACACGACAGTTATTTGGCTAACAAGTGAGGGCGCTTCTCATTTACAACCGAGTTCACTGCAAAATAAATTATTGATAAGTATACCCGTGATCATTGAAGATGCTTGATTTTTCCCTAAAGCAGGATCATGCTACGCACCATGAAAATAATACTGACTCCTCAACAGAAACAACAACT
>NZ_JBFRLK010000030.1:0-1786 GCF_041469805.1 Vibrio sp. 10N.286.48.C11
TATCCGCCCCATGAACCCACGGGGCGACTTGTCAGTGTTTGAAGTTCCAAGGCAGGAGTGCGTCGATATCAGGCTCAGCTTTCGCCAGCTCTTTCATGCACTTGACCATGTAGTCGTAGAGGATAAGACCGTTGGCTTTCGCGGTCTCGATGATGCTGTAAAGCATCGCGCTCGCATCAGCACCGTTTGGTGTGTTAGAGAACAGCCAGATGGTATGACCTTATATACTTAGACTTACCTACTGGTGCGTTTTTGGAGGTCATCAATATGGAATCCGTCAACTATTCTGCTTATATTGGACTTGATGTGCACAAGGACACAATTGCTGTTGCGATTGCAAGTCCAGAGCGGCAGGGAGAAGTTCGATTTTATGGGAATATTTCTTCAGCAAAAGATGCCGTTATTCGTCTAATGAAGAAGCTAATCAAGCTTCACGGTACGATCCTTGTCTGCTACGAAGCGGGCCCAACAGGCTACGGTCTATATCGATTGTTACTTAGCATGAACATAGAGTGTACAGTTGTGGCTCCTTCTAGAATACCTAAGATATCAACCAACAAGATCAAAAATGATCATCGAGATGCCGTCGCTTTAGCGAGGTTGTTAAGAGCGGGTGAGTTAGTTGATATCTGGGTACCCGACCTGACACATGAAGCTATGCGAGATCTTGTGAGAGCCAGAAGCTGTGCAAAGAAAGATACTAAAGTTGCCAAGCAGCGAATCCAAAGTATTCTTCTGAGAACGGGTAAAAAGTATGAAAAGAAAATGTGGACTGTCCGCCATCGAGTATGGCTAGCCAACCAATCTTTCCCCTTAGCTTCTCAACAAATAGCTTATGAGCACTATCGACAAAGCTTGGAGCAAATAGAAAACCGTATTGAGCAATTAGACCAAGAAATTGATAGGTTACTTCCTAACTGGTCACTTTATAACTTGGTTAATCAACTGCAAGCTCTAAAAGGTGTCGGACGTACGATTGCAATCTCCGTAGTGGCTGAAGTGGGTGATTTCTCCCGATTTAGTAATCCGAAACAAATAATGGCATTCCTTGGCCTAATACCTGGTGAACACTCAAGTGGTAGTGTGACTCGTAAAGCAGGGATCACTAAAGCTGGAAATGTTGAGTTAAGACGACTTTTGTATGAGGCAGCATGGGCATATAGAAACAATGCTAAGGTCGGTAGCTGGTTAACTGCGAATCGACCAGATAGTGTTTGCCAAGAAGCCAAAGATATCTCCTGGAAAGCTCAGCAGCGATTATGCTTCCGTTACCGAAGCTTGGTAGCTAAAGGGAAAAAGTCACAAATAGCAATTACTGCTGTTGCGAGAGAGTTACTTGGATTCATGTGGGACATTGCTGTCACCACTCGAAATCAGAGAGTTTAAAATTTGCTTGGAAGTGAAGAAGCTCAGGTGAGTAATCCTCGTCAAGAATTTAAGTCGACCACTTGGTTAGATACTAGCAGCCAGATAGAGGTAAACTCATTACGAAAACCATGTTGGGGCTAAAGATCCCCGAATAAGAGTATGTATAACCCAAGTTATTGCTAATTCACTTTCAGGCAATTCTAATGTTGAAAGCATGCCTCGTCTCACAGAGGAGAGAGAGGTTTTGTCGAAAAACTTGAAAAAGGTCATAAGAGTTCTTCCTGCCAATGACCAGTGGTTTAATTGCGCGTTCAGCGCGATTATTATCAATAGATAAGTGACCATCGTCGATATAACGAATAAGCTTTGACCACTGCCCAAGCGTATATTTTATCGCTTTGCCTAGTGGGCTAGAGCC
>NZ_JBFRLK010000031.1:0-7483 GCF_041469805.1 Vibrio sp. 10N.286.48.C11
GGGATAAACAACAAGATAAAGCTAATCAAGCGAATGGGGTATGGGTATCGAGATACCGACTACTTCTTGGAAAGCCGCGATGAACCACAAATAAGCGGCTCTTTTTTAGCCCAATTTTCTGCTCTTAAACCTTATCGACTGTATCCGCCCCATGAACCCACGGGACGATATTGTTAATACGTGAGCGCCGCAATCACACTGTTAGCGCTAAGGAACCTTTGAAACCGTCATCAAAGCTCACTCATAATAAGCTATTATTTACAGTAGATTTCGGTTAATTTTCCAAAGGCCATTATGAAAAACAAACTGAGTTTAGCAATTCAAGCATACTGCAACTGGATTGATTCAAACATTATTGAAATTGCTTATGTCGGTTCCATTCTAGTTGTGATTCTAACGCTCATCATCAATCTTATTTAGGCTTCCATTTCCTAAATATTAGTTTCCTTTACTCATTACCGAGCTTTTCTAAAAGCCTCAGAGTTAAATCAATCACCTCATGGATTTGGAGTTTTACGCCTTCAAATAGCTGCGTGAGCGGATCTATTTTTGAGGTTGCAGCTTCAACAATGACTGATTTACCTCAACGATAAACTGATAACCTCTCATTCAATGAATCCTATCTTTTTAACCATTGCCTTGTTCGTTTGTAGGGGCCCGTCCTCTATACACGACTATTGGTTACGCTTGAATGAGGATACTATTGAATTAGAATGCCCCTCAAACATATATCGCCTTGGTTATTGAGAAACAAACAGAATGAAACAAACAAATCACATCGAACAATGCCAGCAAGAAATTTTGAGCTTTTCGGACCGATTACATCAATCTGGTTGTGCGCCTTACTCGGTAGCTCAATACACTCAAGCTTATGCAAAACGCCAGAACATTGATGTCTCTATTGATGTGACCCCGACAAAAGTCATCACTATTTTTGAGCAACCCACGCAAAAAGTCGTGATGGAAAACAAAAAACCACCCTCGGTTAACTTACGTGATTTAGTCGCAACGCTTAAAGGGTTTTCGACTCATTCCCATTACGAAGGTTCAGAAACCTACTCGAATCGTACCTTGTGCTTTGCCAATTTATTGCTTCCGCCATGTTATTTAATGTTAGTTGGCAGTACTTATCTGGCGGTCGGTTTATCCATTATTCTGGGCGCTATAGCCTGGCTAGCACAAATTTTCCTGACTGGACCAAGAAGCATTCTTGTCGAGTTCTTTGTCGCCTTAGTAGCCAGTTTTTTAACCGGTATGATAGCGGCACAGGTTCCCGGCTTACCAACATTGGCACTGTGCATTTCTTCCATTGTCCTTTTTATTCCTGGGTTAACCGTCACCAACGGCTTAGCCAGTCTTGCTCTCAATGACTTTCGGTCAGGTATCGAACTGCTTGCACAAAGCGCACTCATAGTAATGAAAATATTCATCGGCATTGTTATGGGGTTAGGCTTAGCCAACATAATCAATCAACCATTATCGGTACCGGTATTTATTGATGAAATCCCATTCGTTCTTCATGTCACCGCACTGATCGGGATTTCTGTCGCTATTGGCCTTATTTTCAACGCAAGTATGACAGAAATTCTCTTAGGCCTTCCTGTCGCGGCAATTGGCATGTGGGGGCCACATTGGTTTACTTCCGATTGGGTTGTAGGTACATGGGTAAGCACAATACTCATTACGCTTTACGGGTTGGGGATGGGAAAATTGCGTCACGTTCCACCACTCATATACATTATTCAAGGGATCATCATTCTTGTCCCCGGTAGTCGAATCATTGTCGGAGCAAGTGAGTCCTTCTTTGCGACCTCCATTTTACCCATTCCGAATATTGGTCTGTCCGCCTTGCTGATGTTTGGCGCGATTATGGCGGGACAAATCATGGTTTATTCTATATTTAGTCGTCATTTTGATTCCATCATTGAGGACTAACCATCGAGCTAACAATCGCTGATCAACACGCCCCAATAACCCACGATTGAGTCTTTATCTGCTTTTTGACGTTAAACGATTCTGAGAAGGTACTGATGAACAGAGTCTCGAAAATCGATAAGACTATTTTGTTTCAGATGGCGAGGGGAATGAGCAATATGGATTTGGAAAAACCGAATAGAATCGAAATTAGCCAATAATTCAATAAGATAAGGATGCTTAGGATGAGTCAATGCAAAGTAGGCAGAGGTAAGCTAGGTATAGGCAAGCGCTAGGTTGATAGGCTTGCCATCTACTCCATTTCCGTTCTAACTACGCCACCAGTGCGTTCAGTTTTTTACGCATACTCTCTTTATCAAGGCCACCTTTAGGTCCAATGAAGACTAACCGTGACGAACGAGATTCATCATCTTCCCATGCATCTCCAACCGTCACATTGGCTCGCTGACCCGTGCACTGAAATACACAGCGATGATCAGGACGATCGGTTAAATTTAAAATACCTTTCATGCGATAAGCATCAATTGAAAACTGTTGCAGTAGAGGATACAAACTTTGTAGATTAAGCGGTTGATCAGTTTCAAAGCTGAATGTTTCGAAATCATGGTTCACGTGATGACAGTGCTCATCATGACAATCATGGTGCTGGCATTCCTTTTGATCAGCCGCTATTTTGTTAGTGACAAAGCGCGTACTTTCAGGGGCATCAAATAAGATAGGTAAATCCACTTCGCCGAATGAAATATCAATCAATTTAGCAAACGGAGCTTGTACTCGGCACCATGCTTTGACTTGCTCTAGTTTATCAGCATCGACTAGGTCAACTTTATTAACCAGAACAATGTCAGCCACTTGAATTTGCTGCTTCGACAACGTCTCCATTGGGCCTTCTAGCCCTAAAATGTTTTCCGCATCGATCGTCGTCACGATTGCATTTAAAGGTGCGTGTGCTTGCAGTTCCGGATCTTCAAATTGAAGTGCCACTTCTTTGGGTTCTGCGATACCTGAAGTTTCAACAATAATATGGTCTGGGCGTTCCTCTAATGCGAGTAAACGCATTACCGAAACGACTAGTCCTTCTGCAAGGTTACAACAGATACAGCCATTCTCTAGGCTGATCATATTTTCACTTTCAGATTTAACTAACTCCGCATCAACATTGATTGATCCAAAATCATTGACGATCACAGCCATGCGCATTCCATTTGCATTGGTTAATATATGGTTTAGTAGGGTCGTTTTCCCTGCTCCTAAAAATCCGGCTAAAATTGTTACTGGAATAGGCTTCTTGCTCATAGCATGCTCTCTTTCGATTTTCGTTGTCTATATTTACTCGGTAAGCAATAAAAAAGGTTGAGCTAATGCCCAACCTTTTAAGTCAGGATAACTTAGCCAGTAACTTTGTTGCGAACCGCTTCACCTGGGTTTGAATCTAACAACATTTCACCAGCTTCAATGATAGGTGTCCCGTTTACAAGTACGTATTTCATGCCTGTAGAAAGGGCATTTGGTTTATCAAATGTTGCAACGGCTTTTACTTCATCAAGTTTGAAAATAGCTAAATCAGCATCTTTACCTACTTGAATACGACCTTTATTTGCCATTTGTGGCACAGCATCCTCAAGAATACGACATGCGTTTAAGCTAGTTCTTTCCATCGCTTCTACTAGTGTTACCGCTTTGTATTCCTCGACATATTTTTCAATAAAACGAGAGAAACAAGCAAGTGAGCGAGGGTGAGCTATTGCGTTGCTTGGAAGTGGCCATACATCACCTTCAATTAATACGCCTTTATCATCCATCCAAGGCATTGCATCTGAAGCGATAGCTGCACCTGGGAACAATACTGAACGGTCCATTTTAGCGCGATCTTCTTTGTTCTCATCGGGTTTTAAGAAGTGCATGACAACCACGGTACCGGGCGCTGATGCTTGTAGTTCAGTGACTTTTTCTTGGTTTAGTGCTTTACCATTCGCTTCCATGTAGCTAGCGCTTGGTACACCCCAACGTTGTAACCAATCGTCACCACGGAAAACTTCTGCGCCAATAACGGAAGAGCCAGCACCATAAGGATAAGCTTCAGTAGTAACGGCTAAACCTTGATCAATGGCGGATTGAACTAAATCGGCACAATCTTCGATATCTTGTACTGACGTGCTGTTGAGGTGACAAATGTGCATGTGTGCACCCGTTGTCGCCGACAGGCTAATGAGTTCTTGGTATGCTTCAAAGCTTGATTTTGGCTCTGCGCTGTTTAGGTAACGAACGTGAGTGTAAGTTGGTACTTCATAGCGTTTTGCTAGTTTAGCAAGATCATAGTACTCTTTGTGGCCATAACCTGGTGCGTAACCCGCGTTAATACCAATGCCTAAGCCCCCCTCTTTAAGACCTTGCTCAACCGAGCCCAGAATTTGTTTTAATTCATCTGGGGTTGCTAGGGTATTTTGCCAATTGTTTTTAGAAAAAGCTTTCTGGAACCAAACAATCGTACCATCAGGAGCAGGCATCGTAGGTTCTTTTGCTTGAATACGAGCGTAAGTCCATGCTACAGAAGCGCCGTAATTAATCGGGCGACCTTCAGCAGCAGTAATATCGTAGTACGTTCCGATTGGGAATAGACCAGATTCCATCTCAAGAGCGGTGGTTACGCCATCGAATGCTTGAGCACGGGCAGCAGGAAGTTGTTGTCCGTGAGCGTGCATATCTATAAAGCCAGGTGCAACCACGAGACCTTCAGCATCGATGATTGTTTTGCCTTGCAGCTTTTTGTCTGAGATTGCAGCAATACGCTTACCTTTAATACCGACGTGACGAATTGCGTCGAGTCCAGTTTCAGGATCAACAACACGGCCATTTTCGATAACGATATCAAATGGCCCTTTCTCGTTAGGCATCAGTTTGATGTTTTGGCCAACCAGTTTTTCAGGGGCTGCATGTAAAACAGAGGCAAAAGGCAGTGCCGCAGCCCCAACCGCTAACTTAGTCAAAGTCGAACGTTTATCTGTATCGACACCATCAAGTAATACTTGCGTAGCGTCCAATTCATTTGGGTCGTAATTTTTCATATTGATACCTGTTATGTTTGTTGTAAAAGAATATTAGTTCATGATTGTTATGAAAACTATGCTGCATGTAGAAAAATCAATCGATTGACTAACACCCACCTTTCCATCATTAGAATCCACTGCCAACCGTTATATAAAACGCGCTGTCAACGTCACTAAAAGCGAGGTCTACCCCCATGTGTAACCCATATCGGCAAGCTATCTGATAGCGAAATCCAGCACCATACGCATCGACACTTTCATCGTCTGACAGACTGCCCTCTACTGTCGCTTTATCCAGGCCATAAAACGCAGAAACGGTCCAACGATTATCAATCGCATTATCGTATTCCGCGACAACACCCAGCCCAGAGGTCACCGAGCTTTCGCCCATAAAATATTGAATAACGCCATTGATAGCGTTATTCACATCTTCATTACTGGTCTCAAACTTTACCGAGCTCTGGCCAATAATCTGTTTCACACCCAGCATCAATGGTGTGTTTGCCACTCGAAACTGGAGCTGCTGAAGCGCAGCGACTCCCGAGGTTTTTGTGCCGAATTGAATCGTTTTGTTGTACGACGCACCTATACTGAACTCTTTGAAAATATCGAGGTTCGCCTTTCCAGCGCCAACGCCACCCGTATATCGAATGGTATCTTTTAGCCACGACGGTATCACCGTTAATGTCGGTATCAGAACCTGCGCCATATTCAAAGTCCCCACCATGAATAAAGACATACACGGGTAATGACTCTGAACCATTGATCTCCGAAGGACGCCAAATATTAAGATTCAAGCAATCTTCAGATTGCTCTTGCTGGGTTATTTTAAGCTGTGGGCACACGGCGCCAAATTGTGTCGCATCTATAGCGCTATCAGCATTGTGTTCTAATTGACGGAGTGACTGTGCTGAAAACGTTGTTGATCGGCGTAAGTGATTCCTTTAAACGCTTCAATGGATACGCGTTGCTCGTCACCTGCTAAGGTATTGATCACAACAGACTCTCTATTTGCGAAAAGAGTCGCGTCCCCGATGGATACTGAAACCTGCTCTGTTGGTAATGTCTGAAGCGGTTCTGGCTTAATAGGACGTGAGCTGGTTTCATCACTACCCCACGCAGAAAGAGCAACAGTGATAGCGATAACCATGAGTGAGCGATGCGTTAAATTCATGGTTGTACCCATAAATGTGTTCGGCCATCTGACCTGATATTGGTATCATCAAACCTGAGAATCCCTATGCTCAGCCATGCTCATTTCTGGAGTATTTGAAGTATTTTTTCTTTATGGTGCGATATTAATTCACTCTTTAAATTTGAATAAATCGCTTATGCAGGACGTGATCCTACATATATTCACTACCGTGAGTGGATGTCGCTTTTTATTTATCACAAAGACTTCTTGTTGTACCTTCTTTGGCTGACTATCTAGGGTTGATAAAATTTCAACGGGTTCTTGAAACAGCTCTATAGGGGGTTGCTGTGACTCTCCTTCTGAAGCTTCAAACTCATCAAAGAACCCAAATATGTTATTAGAGTCCGATGGCATAGTTAGCACCAAACGTAAGTTTCGAGGCCAAAGCCAATATTGTTGAGGTCTGTTTTGACTTGACCCGAAGAGGTCCAAGGTAGAAGTGCGTCGATATCAGGCTCTGCTTTCGCGAGCTCTTTCATGCACTTGACCATGTAGTCTTAGAGGATAAGACCGTTGGCTTTCGCGGTCTCGATGATGCTGTAAAGCATCGCGCTCGCATCAGCACCGTTTGGTGTGTTGGAGAATAGCCAATTTTTCCTGCCAATAACCAGCGGTTTAATTGCGCGTTCAGCGCGATTATTATCGATAGATAAGTGACCATCGTCGATATAACGAATGAGTTTAGGCCATTGCCCGAGCGTGTACTTTATTGCTTTGCCTAGTGGGCTAGAGCCTATCACCTTCTGGGTTGTCATCCATTGGTAAAGCTCATCCAGTATCGGCTTGGCATACGCTTAACGCTCTGCTTTGCGTTCTTCGGCAGGCGCACCTTTTAAGCGTGATTCTATCCCGTAGAGCTTTGGGGGTTTAGCCAGCACTTTATCAGCCTTGCCCGATTTACCTTCCCCTTGAAGCTTCTTCGCGTCCATGAACTTGCGCTAAGCACCCTACATTGGTGACGTGATGCAGACCATCATAAGCCGCGTAGCCATCGGTTTGTAGATAACCGTTGTAGTCACCTAAAAAGTCCACGGGACACGCCCTCGCGCGACTGTTTTGATAGTCGTACAAGGCAATATTTTTCACATTCGGCAGTGCCGCTTCGGGTGAGTCAGCGCCTGAGCAGTAGAGCCACATATAACACTGCTTCTCTTCTTTGAGCACATTGAGCGGCGTTTCATCCGCTTGAACCACCACTTGTTGAAGTAGGTGCTCTTTCAAGGCGGCATACAGCGGGGCGAACTTCTCACTGACTTGGATAACCCACCTTGCCATGGTGGTGCGTGATAGCTCGATACCCGACTGG